>JAAYSR010000171.1 GCA_012518325.1 Bacillota bacterium | reverse complement strand
GATAGAGATGGCTGCCCATGGAGAAAATCTTTAGATCCGCTTCCTTCTCGATGATTTCCTCTAGAATCAAGCGGACATTGGGGTTTTGTTCGTAATGATAAAGAAGCTCTAAATCTTCAATATGCCCTGTGGGCAAGAGCTGCAAAAAGATGCGAAAAGCGAGGCGGACATCCTCCTGGGTCCATTCCATCAGTCTAACCTCCGTACTAAAAAGTCAGTCATCACATAACCGCTTGCCAAGCGCAAGACATCCTCGGTGGCCACCACTTCCAGGGCTGTCAGTTCTTTTAACTCCGGCTTTTCCGTCACCAGGTTCACAAAGACCCGGGGGATGTCGTCAAGCACTATGGTGTCCACCTCTTCATCGGAAAGAAGAGGGATTCTCCCCAATTGGTGAAGCTGCACTAAGAAGCTGTAAAAATCAAGGCGGGCGGTAAGGGCAGCGTACTCGTCCTTGTCATTATTGTATAGCCCCTCTAGGACCTCACCAATCTGGAATTGTTCTTTTTCCAGCAAGGGTTCCACCACAATTTGGGCATAACGCCTAAGATAGTAAGCCCGTTCGAGCTGTTCTGCCTGCTCCCTTGCTTCTTCCTCCCGCAACCGCTCTTCCTCCAGCCGCCAGAGTTCTTCTGCCGCTGTATCCCCTTCAGTTTGCCGTTTCAGGGGCTGACCTAAAAAGATGCGGTTAGGGTTGAAGCTGGGCCTAATTTGCACAGGGAAAATCGGATCGAGAATTTGCCTTAAGCGATCCAGCTCAATATTGCGCTGCACCACAGGGCGCAAAAACTCTGTGGCAAAATTGACCTTGGTGGCAAAAGAGGTGAGAATCATCTGCTCAATTGTGGTTATCATCAGGTTATGAATGCGAATTTTGTCTTTGAAAAGAGATTCGTGATCGTGGATCACATCATGGAGCCTGCGCCGAACTTTAGTGACGGCCTGCAGTGCCCGTTCTTCTTTAGGGGTGATTGGACCGCTGCGCAGATCTTCCAGCGTCTCGTTGACCAAATGGGCCAGTTCTTTAAAAACTTCCTGTTCCCTTAGGAGCTGTTCATCAATGCGCCTTAGCTGTGCTTCAATTTCCTTTTCCCTGGCAACCTGCAGAACATCCCGAATTATCCTTTCTTCCAGCTCCCGCACTTTCTGCTTTTCATTGCGCACAGCCAGGGCCAGTTCTTCCACTGAGCGCAGGGCGCCGTCGAAGACTCCCTTTTGAATCTGCTGGCGCAGATAGAGCTGGGTGATGGAAACCTGCAGTTCGTTGTACATTTCCTTGGTCTTAAAGAGCATCTCCAGTCCTGCGGTAGACAGCCTGAGGCGCACCACTTTGCTTTGAATCTCGTAATCATCTATTTCTACAAGCAAGAAGCGATAGGTCTTCTCCCCTTTGCTTTCCCAGTCGGGATAGGTATAGCTGTGGTAGCGCCCCTGGTTCATCAGTCCGTCCCGGACGAGATAATGGGTTAAATCCAGCGCCGCTTGGTAGCTGAGATTTTCACCGTAATACGAGGCGATAAGTTCTTGCAGGAAGCGGGCTATGTTCTCGTAAGTGCAATTTTTCTCCACACGGATCATATCTTCCATGATATAAAGCATTACAGCTAATCCCAGGGCCGGAAGTGAATAAGGATATTTCGTCCGCTGACTGAGCTCCAGAAGGGGCGAGAAAACCAGGATGTTTTCGATCCGTTCTGCAAAGCCCTGTAAGATTTCAACTGTCCGTTCCAAGGTCTTCCACCTCCCTTTGCCCCTTGCCTTCTGGTTTGGTTTGCAGTTCATAGAGGAAAGCCGCGCTCAAACCTTCCTGGGGCAGATATTTCCCACTCTGCAGGAGATCGCGCAGTCCGTCCCTTAGAGGTGGTTCGAACTCCTCTGTGAAACGTTCGATCGCCCCTGGATTCTGGCGCTGGGCAGCGGTGAGGTTAGGCGCATAGCTGCCGTGGCGCTTATAGAGTTCTGCATAGAAAAAACGGGCTGCAGCAATCTTGATGCCCTGAGGCTTATAGGTTCGTGCCAGCTCGTCGTAAATGGCGATGCCCTCGGGATCCAGATCGCCAAAGTAGTGGCAGAGGGTGTTGGCAGGAACTTTGCCGCCTGGAAAGAGTTCCCCCAGAAAACTTAGGCTGCGCAGAATTTTCCGCCCTTCGCCGTAGATTAGAAGCTGGAAGGCAATCCCGTCCCAAGTGGTTATACTCTCCTGGAATAATGCTTTGAAGGAAAAGAAGGTGTCTTTGTTTTCCACAATGAGAATATTTAAGGAAATCTCCCCGGCTTGCAGCTCAAGGTTAGCTGCCTGGCAGTAGAAGAAGGGCTCGTAGGTGCGGTGGCAGTTTAGATCCCCAAGATCGAGCCCCACTGCCTCGAGCATGGTTTGACCGTGGGCTGATGCCAAGAACTTTTCGTCCCGAAAAATCTCAAAGGATCGTTCGTTGATGGTCACCGGCCTGGCTTGTCCATCTAACGGCAGACGTAAGTACTTATCCAGAGCCTGCAGATAGGGTTGATCCCGTTTGTAAGTGTCGGGGCGTTTCAGGTAATAGGCCAGATCCAGTTTGGGGTGGTAGAGTTTTAACAGCCTGCGCTGCTCTTCCAGGGAAAAGCCGTCTAGGGAAGTGTTCCTTTGATACCAATTGAACAGAGGAGGGTTCATACCATTGCTTTTCCGTGCCTTAATGGGCCTGAGGCGGTTTTCTTCGACGAGCTGTGCAATAAGCTCGGCGAAGGCAGGGTAGCCGCCCTTTTGCCAGTAGCCCTGGAGGGTTAGGCGCTTGATTAGATAGTCTTCCAGGCTCTTGGTCTGAATTCGTTTGACGGGTGCTTCCGCGAGGAAGCGTTCCACAAGACTCCGCATACTGCCACCTTCTTTTCGGATTCTCCTATTGATTCAAGAAAAAGCGGCCATAACCTCCTTGGTAAGAACAGACAAGCTCAGGCCTTACTTAGACGATATACTTTATCTCTGAACCCGGGAAGAGGCGGCTAAGCTC
>JAAYSR010000170.1 GCA_012518325.1 Bacillota bacterium | reverse complement strand
CTTAAGCTCAGCACCGGAGTTGCCGGGGCAGTTCTGCAGAAGTTTGTCAACTACAACATCAGGGCGGCCGTGGTTCATAGGGTAGCGACGGATCAGCCTTTGCGCTTTCGAGAGATGATGGCGGAGCAAAGGTCTGGAAACACCTTCAGGATGTTTGACAGTACGGCTGAGGCAGCGGAGTGGCTGCTTTCCGATTAGGCTCATAGGCCTACGGAGTCCACCTGGGAAAAGAAGGCATTTCCCGCACGCTTCGAATCCTTTAGGGCAAAGCCTGCGAAGGGATGAAGGTGATGAAAAGAGCAGTTCCACTTGTCCTGTTTCTGGTTTTGTTGAGCACGCAGCTTGCTGCTGCCTGTACCAGCTTTGCCGTATACTTCTACTAGCCCGTTTACGGGGTGAACTTTGACTACTACCCAGAAACAGAGCTCAGCTTCGGCATTGTCACAGATGACGAAAGGGACCGGAAGCTGTTTGCCATGAGTGCTGCCTATCAGCACGCCTCCTGCGTCAGTGCGGTTATGACCACGGCTGGAGAGTTTGCTGCCCTGCAGGAACAGTCTCCGCCGGGGAGGGGAAGGCAGCCAAGGAGCCGGACGAGGTTTTCCTGCCCGAAGTTTTGCATATGTACCTGACGGGTTCAGCCATAAGAAAAGTGTCTATATCGCCTTTAACAGGGACTTCAACATTGTTTGGCGAGTCTCCATCGAGGAAGGAACGATTGAAAAGTTCAGGGGTGCATGCGAACCTGTCACGTTAGAGCTCCCGAGAGAAGGCATCAAGGCTGCTGATCTGATTCGGCAAGCCTGTGAACTTCGATGATTTAACGTAAATATTACAAAATGGGGGCCCTTGTATCATTTGTGCCAAAGGCACAGCGTACAGGGGCTTTGCGCATTGTGAAAAAGCTATTGGTTCTGATTCTGAATAAAGGAGCTCCTCCCGGCGATAGGGAATTATTTCCTCTAAGTGTTTCACTTCGGAAGCTTGCAAAATCAAAAGTGAGGTGTGGATTGTGAGACGAAGAGTCAGTATCTTGTTCTTAGCGGCTGTGATGATTTTAGTCAACATTGCCGCTCCTGTCTTTGCCTTTGTGCTTCCAGAAGGGTTTGTCTATGTGACTGATGTGATCGAAACCGCGCTTTTGGATGTCCGCTATTACGGCAACAACAACTTCATCGGCACCAGGATTGACGGTTACGAGGCGCCGACTGCTGTTTTGACAGAAGAGGCGGCCGCGGCGTTGAAGGTCGCAGCAGATATCCTGGAAGAGCAAGGTTTCTACATCAAGGTCTTTGACGCCTTTCGACCTCAGAGGGCGGTCGATCACTTCGTGCGCTGGGCACAGGATTTGGACGATCAGAAAATGAAGGAGCTCTTCTATCCAGATGTGGACAAGTCTAAGCTCTTTGAGCTCGGTTACATTGCAGAAAAATCCGGTCACAGCCGGGGCAGCACGGTGGATCTGACCTTGGTGGAAATTGCCACTGGCAAAGAGCTGGATATGGGCAGCGGCTTTGACTTTTTCGGCCCCATTTCCCACCATGGAACCGGCTTAATCACCAAGGAGCAGGAGGCCAACCGCAATATCCTGCGTGACGCCATGGTCGCTGCAGGCTTTGCAATTTACCCGGAAGAATGGTGGCATTACACCCTCAAGGACGAGCCTTATCCTGATCAGTACTTTGATTTTCCCGTAGACATCGCACCCGATCTGGATGAAGCGGTGAGAAGAGCCATTGAACAGGCGAGAACAACCATGAACCAAGATTTCGGGGGCCCCTTTGGTGCAGCCATTATCGATGCAGACGGCACCATTCTTGCCGTCGCTTCCAATACTGTGCTGAGGGACCATGACCCCACAGCCCATGCCGAGGTGAATGCCATCCGCCTGGCCGGCCAAATCAAGGGCACCTATGATTTGAGCGGCTGCACCATCTATGCCACTGGGTATCCTTGTCCCATGTGCCTGTCTGCAATCATCTGGGCGAATATTACCGAGGTTGTGTATGGCTGCAGGCCGGAAGACGCAGAGGAAATCGGCTTTCGGGATGACTTTATTTACCGCTTTATCGAGGACGGCCGCAAGGACAGCACGGTATTAAGCATTGCCGAATACGGACGGGACCAGTGTCTCGAACTTTTCAGGGAATACAGCGAGTTAGAGAAGGTGATTTACTAGCACCTCCATTTATTGCACCACCTAGGGGTGTCTCGGCCGCAGCGGCAGGGCAAAGCAGCACTGCATGCTGCGGCATTTTTTCAGCCGGCGGGCGCGATGTTTTGCAGAACGTACCGCTTGGCATTGGAGGATTCTTAAGGTTTGCGAAGTAGTAGTCTATGTGGAGAAGAAGACGAAAGTGGGTATGGAAGATATGAGCAGAAAGTCTAGATGCCTTTTCTTGCTGTTTGGCTTAATTTTGCTTGTCTTGCCTGCAGTTGGCTGTGTTCAGGGCGAGAAAGAGCCTAAGGCACGCACTCTCTCGGGAAGAGTTGTACTGGGGGACGATCCTGCCTCTGGCTTGGCCGGCGTCAGCCTCTTAGTTGTGGATGGAAAGGGCTCTATTCTGGAGACAGATGCGGAAGGCCGCTTTGAGACTGCAGCCAGTGAAGCTGTCATTATTCCCCGAAAAGCCGGCTTCCGTTTTGTTCCTGAAAGACAGGCTGCGGTGGAAGATCAGGCGCTGGAGTTTGCAGCTTATTCCTGGGCAGAACCTGATTTTGCCAAATGGGGCAAACAGTTTTCCTTCGATTCCCACTTGGATCTGGTGGAAGCAGTTGCTTTTTCTGCAGATGATCAATATATCATCAGCGGCGGCAACGATAGGACAGTCAGGATTTGGAGAATAGCAGACAGGCAGCAGATGAGAACGTTATCGGGTCACACAAGTGCTGTCAAAGTTCTAGCCCTGTCGCCTGATGGCAGTTACTTGGCCAGCGGCGATGTCCACGGCAGAATCAAGATCTGGGATTGGCAGACAGGTCTGGAAGTCAGGACGCTGCAGGGCCATACCAATGTACTTACAGATCTGGCCTGGTCGCCTGATGGAACTATGCTTGCCAGTTCCGGCTGGGATCGTCAGGTGAGGCTTTGGGACTTTGCCACAGGAGCTGAACTGGCCTCGTTCACTGAAAACAGCTGGGTGCGGGCGGTTGCCTGGTCCACCGACGGCAGACTTGTGTTCAGCGGAGGCGACGACCTAAGCCTAAAGGCCTGGGACGTCGAACTGGGCGAACTCAGCAGCGAGTATGAGATGGGGGACAAGATTATGTACCTGTCTGCTGCGCCCCAAGGCTCTCTGCTGGCAGTTGCCCTCGGAAGCGGCGCTGTGAAGGTTTTTGATTTGGAAACAGAAGAGGAGACAGCCCTGGCGCGGTACCAAAGCGGAGTTGTGGACCTAAGCTGGTCTTTTGACGGACGTTACCTGGCCATCGGTACAGACAGGCTGATCCAGGTGTGGGACGGGGAAAAGCAGGAGTTTGCAAGGAGCATCAATACCGGAGATTACTTCTTTACCCTGAACTGGAACCGGGAAGCAAACCTCTTGGCCAGCGGAGGCTATAAAGGGACTATTGATCTATGGTCGGCAGAATCAGGAGAGAATGTTTCGCGCATCTCAGGTCATACCCGTGCGGTTAGAGCCGTAGCCTGGTCCCCCCAGGGGAACTACTTGGCCTCTGGCGGGGAAGACAGGGTGGTCCGGATCTGGGATCTTGCAGCCAGAAAAGAGCTTATGCAGCTGCTTCCCGGCCACAGCAAGCCTGTGGAAGATCTGGCCTGGTCACCGGACGGCACTTATCTCGCCAGCGGCGGACATGACTTAACGGTGCGGGTGTGGAACGTTGCTGAAGAGGAGTACGTAGGTGCTTTCATTGAACGCCTCAAAAGACCGTTCCTGCATGAGAAAGGTTTTGAGTTTGCTGTCGGGATGGACTCCGTCAGCCATGAAGATATCGTGCTGTCTGTAAGCTGGGCGCCTGACGGCAAGAAGCTTGCCAGTGCCAGCTGGGACAAAACAGTGGCTATTTGGGAGGTGCCCGCGGGAACCCAGTCAGTGCGGATCCAAAATAGTGAGGGTTGGATTACTGCGGTTGCCTGGTCTCCTTACAGCGATCAGATCGCCTTTGGGGGCTATGACAGGGCGGTTCATATCTACAGCGGCGTGACGGGAAAGGAAATCAAGAAGCTTGAGGGTCATACCGATTGGGTCCAATCTCTGGCCTGGTCGCCTGATGGAAGACGTTTAGCCAGTTCTGGCTATGATCGGAGAATACTAATCTGGGATCTGGAGACGGATCAGACAATTAGAACGTTGTCCAGCGATGAAGAGCTCGTTACCGCAGTTGAGTGGTCCCCTTGCGGCCGTTATCTGGCAGGAGGCAGCCATAACGGCACTGTACGCATCTGGGATGTCAGCACTGGGGAAACTCTCTATAAATACCCCGGCCGGATCGTGGGCCTGCAGTCCCTGGCCTGGTCGCCTCAAGGTGATCAGCTTGCTCTCACCGAGTACAACTCCATAATCATCCTAGGTGAACTCGACTGATGGAAGAAACAGAGCGGCTGCACCAGCCGCTCTAGTATACTGGGACCTTGTCAAGCTGATATCTTTCGATCAGCTCTAAAAAAGCGTTCACAAATCCTTGGAGATATTGGACTGTATCCTGGTTCTTGATGCGCCCGCTGCCGTCGAAGAGAGAAGATGAATCGGCGAGGTATGCTTCGGGCTGCTGCAGGGCGGGCATATCCAGGAAAGTAAGCACTTGGCGCAAATGGTGGTTCGAGCCGAAGCCGCCCAAGTTGCCTACAGACTGGCTGATGATGGCAGCCGGTTTGCCTGCCCATACACTTTGGCCGTAGGGCCTGGAGCCCACATCCAGAGCATTTT
>JAAYSR010000169.1 GCA_012518325.1 Bacillota bacterium | reverse complement strand
CGGCGACAACACCAACCTGAGCGCTGAACTGATCACTCCAATCGCCATGGAAGAAGGACTGCGCTTTGCGATTCGTGAAGGCGGCCGCACTGTAGGCGCCGGCGTTGTAACCAAGATTCTTGGCTAAGGAGCTGCTCTGAGGCTGTAAGTGTTTCCGGACGGGAAAAGTAGTCCGCCAGAGATTACTTTTCCCATCCTACTGTCTAAAATGAATTGATGAACGAATAGAGTTCATTACGCGATGACGTGGGAGGTTGCGGGCGAATTGATGTGTTCGCACTCAGCAGCGACCGGGAGAACTGGAAGGCTGGGGCAGCGGACAGGTCACTGGCTCGGGAATTTTCACAGAGTATGTTCGTCTATCGAGCGAAAGGATTGATTTTTCTTGGCTAAACAAAAGGTTAGAATCAGGCTGAAGGCTTTTGATCACAAAATCTTAGACAGTTCTGCGGGGAAGATTGTTGAAACTGCAAAACGGACAGGAGCAACGGTTTCGGGACCCATCCCCTTACCTACTGACAAGAACATCTTTACCGTTTTACGTTCTGTCCACGTTCACAAAGATGCTCGTGAACAGTTCGAAATGAGAACGCATAAGCGTTTAATCGACATTTTGGATCCCAATCCAAAGACTGTAGACGCGTTGATGCGCTTAGATTTACCTGCTGGTGTAGATATTGAAATCAAGATTCAAGACTGACGCGGACCGGCGGGAGTAATATTAGGGGGTGCGAAAGATGGCCAAAGGTATTCTAGGTAGAAAATTGGGTATGACCCAGATATTCAGTCAAGACGGATTGCTAATCCCCGTAACTGTCATCGAAGCCGGCCCTTGTACCGTAGTGCAAAAGAAGAACATGGAAAATGATCAGTATCTTGCAGTGCAACTCGGTTTTGGTGAGCGGCGGGAAAGGCTCTTTAACAAGCCAGAAAGAGGTCACTTTGCCAAGGCAAACGTGAAGCCTCTCAGATATTTGCGGGAAATTAGAATTGATGCTGATGATGATTTTGCCAATTTGAACGTGGGTGACTCTGTAGATGTAGGCATCTTCAACGAAGGTGAAAAGGTTGACGTCACAGCCACGAGCAAGGGTAAGGGTTATCAAGGTTCCATTAAGCGGCACAATCAAAGCCGGGGACCTAGAACTCACGGTTCCCACTACCATCGCAGAGTAGGTTCGCTGAACTCTGTTGATCCAGCGAGAGTCTTTAAAGGACGTAAACTGCCTGGGCGCATGGGTGGGGAGCGAGTAACGATCCAGAACTTGGAGGTCGTGAAAGTAGACAAGGACCGTAACCTTCTGTTGGTGAAAGGTTCTGTGCCTGGTGTCAAGGGCAGTTTAGTTATTGTCAAAGATGCAGTGAAAGCTTAGAGATTGAAGAAGAGAGGAGGCTGCAATCATGCCGAAAGTGGCCGTTTTCAATATGGAAGGCAAGCAGGTTGGTGAACTAGAACTCAATGATGCGATTTTCGGGGTCGAGGTTAACCAAGACCTGATGCATAAAGTAGTTGTGAGCCAGTTGGCCAATGCCAGACAAGGCACCGTGGCCACCAGGAGTAGGGGAATGGTGCGCGGAGGCGGACGCAAACCCTGGAGACAAAAGGGAACAGGGCGTGCACGCCAAGGCAGCATCCGTTCACCGCAGTGGGTCGGCGGCGGAGTGGTTTTCGGACCGCAGCCAAGAGAGTATTCTTACCGCTTACCCAAAAAAGCACGCCGGGCTGCTTTGAAATCTGCCCTCAGTGCAAAAGCCGCTGCTGGCAACATCGTGGTCCTAGATCAGCTTAAAGTGGATGAACCCAAGACCAAAGTGATGGTCAACATGCTGAAAGCTCTCGATGTACAAAAGCCTTTGGTAGTGACTGCAGAATGGGATAGAAATGTGGAGCTGTCCACGCGGAACATTCCAGGTGCAGTGGTTGCCAAGTCAGTCGGCTTGAATGTGTATGACATTCTCAACAGCCAAAAGCTGGTTATGACCAAGGATGCAGTGACTAAGTTAGAGGAGGTGCTTATTTAGTGGAAGCGCGTGATATCCTTATACGACCGATTGTTACTGAAAAAAGCACCGACTTAATGGCCGAAAACAAGTACACCTTTGAGGTCGACATGCGGGCCAACAAGACGCAGATCAAAGATGCAGTAGAAGAAATCTTCAAAGTGGAAGTCGAGAAAGTAAACACCTCTCGAGTCAGGGGCAAGTTACGCAGGATGGGACGCCATGAAGGATATACATCCGACTGGAAGAAGGCTGTGGTCACCCTGAAGCCTGGCCATAGCATCGAGGTACTTGGAGGATTTTAAGGAGGGACGGAAAAATGGCGATTAAAAAGTATAAACCGACCACTCCGGGGCGTCGCAACATGACCGGTTATACCTTCGAGGAAATCACCAAGAAGGAACCGGAGAAATCACTGACAGTTTCTCTCACATCAACCGGTGGACGTAATGCTGAGGGTCGCATTACTGCCCGTCACCGCGGTGGCGGTCATAAACGCAAGTATCGCATTATCGATTTTAAACGCAACAAGGATGGAGTTCCAGCAAAAGTCGCTGCCATCGAATATGATCCGAATCGCTCGGCAAGAATTGCACTGCTGCACTATTTAGACGGGGAGAAACGTTATATTTTGGCCCCTGCAGGTCTTCAGGTGGGCGATATGGTTGAATCAGGGCCGGAAGCTGATATTAAAGTAGGCAACGCTCTGCCCCTGGCAAATATTCCGGTGGGAAGCGTTGTTCACAACATCGAACTGCAGCCTGGCAAAGGTGCTCAGATGGTTCGTTCAGCCGGAACCGCTGCTCAGCTCATGGCTAAAGAAGGCAAGTACGCCACACTCAGGCTGCCTTCCGGCGAGTTCCGCATGGTGCTTCAAGCCTGCCGGGCTACACTTGGTCAGGTTGGCAACGTAGAGCACGAGAACATGGTTGTCGGCAAAGCCGGACGGTCCAGATACCTCGGCAAGAGGCCACATGTTCGCGGCGTAGTCATGAATCCCGTTGATCACCCGCATGGCGGCGGCGAGGGTAAGGCTCCCATCGGCCGTCCTGGTCCGGTTACTCCTTGGGGTAAACCTGCACTGGGAGCACGAACTCGTAAGAAGAAGGCAAGCGACAGTCTGATCGTGAGACGTCGTCGGAAGTAACCAAGGTTTTCTACGGGGAGGTGTAGGAATGGGTAGATCATTGAAAAAAGGTCCCTTCGCTGATGCTCATCTACTAAAGAAGGTCAGGGAGTTGAACGAAAAGGGCGAGAAGCGTGTCATTAAGACTTGGTCGCGGCGCTCTACAATTTTCCCGGATATGGTTGGTCACACCATCGCCGTGCATGATGGTCGCAAACATGTTCCGGTGTATATTACAGAAGAAATGGTCGGTCATAAACTCGGTGAGTTTGCCCCAACACGGGTATTCCGCGGGCATGCCGGTGACAGAACGTCCGGCCGATAAGCAGAACGGGGTGAGAAATAATGGAAGCGAGAGCAGTTGCTAGACATATTAGAATTTCACCACGCAAAGCGCGCCAAGTAATTGACTTAATTCGCGGCAAAGATGTTGAAGAAGCCTTGGCCATTCTCAGGTTTACGCCAAAGGGCGGGTCTCCTATAGTTGAAAAGGTTGTGCGTAGCGCGATCGCAAACGCAGAAAACAACTACGATATGGACGTAGACTCCTTGTACGTGGCCGAGTGCTATGTCGATCAAGGTCCAACTATGAAGAGAATCAGACCTAGAGCGAGAGGCATGGCAAATCGCATCCGTAAACGCACAAGTCATATTACTGTGATTTTGCGGGAAAAGGAGGAATAAGTGCGTGGGTCAAAAAGTACACCCGGTAGGGTTTAGACTTGGTATTGTAAAAGACTGGGATAGCAAATGGTACGCCAACAAGCTGGAATACGCAGACCTGTTGCACGAAGACCTGGAGATTAAGAGCCTGATCAAACAGCGCTTTTACCAGGCCGGCATTTCGAAGACGGAAATCGAAAGAGCCGCCAATCGTGCGAAGGTTACGATTCATACCGGCAGACCCGGAATGGTGATCGGACGCGGCGGCGCAGAAGTTGACAAGCTGCGCAAAGACCTGGAGGCTATGACTGGTCGACAGATTCAAGTTAATATTGTGGAGGTCAAAACTCCTGAAACAAATGCCCAGCTTGTGGCTGAGAGCATTGCCTTTGCCCTGGAAAGACGTATTTCCTTCCGCAGAGCAATGCGCCAGGCTCAAACCAGAGCTATCCGCCTCGGCGCCAAGGGTATTAAGGTGGCCGTTTCCGGTCGTCTTGGCGGCGCAGAAATCGCTCGTACCGAGTGGAGCCCGGAAGGTTCCATTCCGCTGCATACCCTCAGGGCAGACATTGATTACGGGTTCGCAGAAGCGAACACAACATTTGGCAAGATTGGGGTTAAGGTATGGATTTACCATGGCGAGATCCTGCCGGAAACAGCAACCCAGAATAAGGCTAGAGGGGGCGAATAGGGATGCTTATTCCAAAGCGAGTAAAGTATCGTAGAGTTCACCGCGGTCGCATGACCGGCAAAGCTCAGAGGGGCTCTGAAGTCTCTTTTGGCGAATTTGGCCTCCAAGCATTGGAACCAGGGTGGATCAAGAATACACAAATAGAAGCAGCCCGTATTGCTATGACCCGTCACATTCGGAGGGGCGGGAAAGTTTGGATTCGAATTTTCCCCGACAAGCCTGTAACCCAAAAGCCTGCTGAGACTCGGATGGGTTCAGGTAAAGGTGCTCCCGAACATTGGGTAGCAGTGGTTAAGCCAGGGCGAATAATGTTCGAGATTGGCGGTGTACCTGAGGAGCTGGCTCGCGAAGCTATGCGCTTAGCTGCCCACAAGCTGCCTGTCAGGTGCAAGTTCGTATCTCGGGCTGTAGCAGGTGGTGACGCAAATGAAGGCTAAAGAGCTTCGTGATCTTTCTGTAAATGAGTTGGAAGGGAAACTGGATGAGTTAAAGGAGGAACTCTTTAACCTCAGGTTTCAACTGGCTACCGGTCAATTAGATAACCCCATGCGTATCAGTGCAGTGCGGAAAAGCATTGCCCGGGTGAAAACCGTTATGCGCGAACGGGAGTTAAACATTAAGCGAGCTTAAGGTCTCCTAAAGATCCGGGAAGGGAGGAGCACAGATGGTAAGCGAAAGAAATCAGAGACGGACTCGAGTAGGAGTTGTCGTCAGTGATAAAATGGATAAGACTGTCGTGGTTGAAGTTGAGCGCGCAGTGCGCCATCCGCTGTATGGCAAGACGATGCGCAGGAGCGCTAAGTTTCAGGCCCATGATGAGCTCAATGAATGCGGTGTAGGCGACAGGGTGCGAATTATGCAGACCAGACCACTTAGTAAGAATAAGCGCTGGCGGGTAATGGAGATTGTTGAGAAAGCCCGCTAGTTAAAGAATATTGCAGGGAAGGAGGAGCTATGATGATCCAGCAAGAGAGTCGTTTAAAGGTTGCTGATAACACTGGCGCAAGAGAAATTCTATGCATTCGTGTGCTCGGCGGATCGGGACGACGTTACGCCCGTGTCGGCGATGTGATCATTGCTTCCGTGAAACACGCGACTCCTGGTGGCGTGGTAAAGAAGGGCGAGATTGTCAGAGCTGTGGTTGTGAGAACCAAGAAGCAGTACGGACGCAAGGACGGTTCTTACATTCGTTTTGATGAAAATGCAGCAGTTATTATAAACGACCAGAACAATCCAAGAGGGACTCGTATTTTCGGGCCTGTGGCCAGGGAATTGCGGGAAAAAGATTTCATGAAGATCGTCTCTCTGGCTCCTGAAGTTCTCTAGTAGAAAGGAGGATGGGGAATGGCAAAAATTCATGTCAAACGTGGAGATACGGTGGCCATACTTTCCGGTGACAGTCGCGGCAAGAAGGGCAAAGTCTTGGAGGTTCGTCCCGGGACTGGCAAAGTAATCGTCGAGGGTGTCAACATGCAGAAAAGACACACCAGGCCCACTCAAACCAACCCGCAAGGCGGCATTATTGAGAAGCCGGGACCCATCGATGCATCTAACGTTGCTGTGGTTTGTCCGAGCTGCAAGAACGCTACTAGGGTCAGCAGAGAGAGGCAAGCTAACGGTAAGTTGGAGCGTCACTGCAAGAAGTGTGGCAAGAGCATAGATTAGTGCTGATTGTCAGACAATCGGCCTGGAGTTTGATATTTTCAAACTCCCATGATAGGTGTGTTTGAGAAGGGAGGAGTAGTGCTTGGCACGGTTTAAGGAAAAATACCAGACCGAAGTGGTGCCGGCCATGATGGAACGTTTTGGCTACAAAAATATCATGGAGGTACCTCGGTTCGATAAGATTGTTTTGAATATTGGCGTAGGCGAAGCTGTGCAAGATCCGAAGGCATTGGAAGCAGCCGTTCGTGACCTGGAGATTATTTCCGGTCAAAAGCCGGTCATTAACCATGCTAAAAAGTCTGTAGCCGCATTTAAGCTCCGCGAGGGAATGCCCATTGGCTGTAAAGTGACCTTGCGAGGCGATCGGATGTACGAATTTCTTGATCGGCTGATCAGCATCACGCTGCCTCGCATCCGTGACTTCAGAGGCGTTTCGGAAAAATCCTTTGACGGACGCGGAAACTACAGCATCGGCCTGCGTGAGCAGCTGGTTTTCCCAGAAATTGAGTATGACAAGATTGACAAGGTTAGAGGTCTCATGGTCGTGATCGGCACAACTGCTAAGACCGATGAAGAAGGATACGAACTCTTGAAGCTTATGGGTATGCCATTTAGAAGCTGAAAGGAGAGATACAGTGGCGAAGAAATCAATGATCATCAAGGCGCAGCGTAAGCCGAAGTTTAGCACACGCCAAGTGAATCGTTGCAGAATATGCGGGCGTCCCCGTGGTTACATGCGCCGTTTTCAGATGTGCCGTGTATGCTTCCGGAAATATGCCAATGAAGGGCAGATTCCCGGGGTAACCAAATCCAGCTGGTAGGGGTCCGAAAGGAGGTT
>JAAYSR010000168.1 GCA_012518325.1 Bacillota bacterium | reverse complement strand
GAATCAAGCAGCAGTACAGCTGTAGGCTGGCAGTACAGTGCGGCCGGAGGTGCGTCGGGGTCCCTCTGGTCTTTTTCTTTTTTTTCATGAGTTAATGTGGTATGATATTTGTAAACGAAGGTGCATATTTTCCCAAGGGAGGAAAAGCATGTATGTAGTGTGTGCAGATCATCTTGAAGAGGCCATCGACGAATTCGTGGAAATCTATGAGATGCCGCCGGATTTGTACGAATTGGAGCGTGTCTCGTTTACAGACTGGAGTGCACCGTCCAGCTGCACATTTTGCAGCAAACCACCGGTTTATCTGGTTGTGTGAGGTGTGGGTGCAGTGAACGTTCAAATTGTGGCTGTAGGAAAAATCAGGGAAAAGTTTGTGGATCTGGGCCTGAAGGAGTACGGCAAGCGGATAGGCCGCTACGGCCGCCTGGAAATCGTCGAGGTTAAAGAGGAAAGCTTCAGTGAACCTTTGAGTGATAAAGAAAAGGGGGAGATTCTTCGCCGGGAGGGGGAGCGAATTTTGGCTGCCATTAAGCCGCGCTCTTTTGTTTTTGCCCTGGATCGCCTGGGAGAACTCTGGAGCTCAGAAAGGCTGGCAGCAGAGTTTCAGCGCCAGGCGGTGCAGGGCATCAGCCAGCTGGTTTTTGTCATTGGCGGCTCCCTGGGACTTGACCCGGAGGTGATCGCCCGGGCTGACACAGCTCTGTCCTTTTCGGCCTTTACCTTCCCGCATCAGCTGATGCGCCTCATTTTGGCAGAGCAGATATATCGGGCTTTTACGATTGTAGCAGGAGAACGGTATCACAAGTAGGGAAAGGAGGAAGATGTGTGCGGTGGAACAAGATTTCAGATGCGGTAATCAGGCGGCTGCCCCTGTACCTTAGAGTGCTGGACGAGCTGGCCGAAGAATCCGGAACTGAGTCCATCTCTTCCCAGGAACTCGGCGTACGGGCGGGAGTGGGTCCGGCCCTGGTGCGCAAAGACCTGGCCTGGTTTGGCGAGTTTGGCAAACAGGGGGTAGGTTATGAGATCGCCTATTTGCGTGATGAGCTGCGGAAAATTTTGAACCTGGACAGCAAACTCTCAGTGGGCCTGGTTGGTGTAGGAAGCCTAGGCGTCGCCCTCACCCGCTATCACCAAAAAAGGTCTGCGGAAGATGCCAGCTTCAATTTGGAGCTTACAGCCCTGTTTGACAGTGATCCGGCCAAAATCGGGACCCGTGTGGAAGGAATTCCCGTTTATGGTTTAGAAGATATTCTGAGTCAGGTCAAAGAGAAGGGCCTCAATATTGTTATTATTACAGTACCGGCCCAGGAAGCTCAGGATGTGGCCAATCGGTTCATTCAGGCCGGGATTCAGGGTATTTTGAACTTTGCGCCTGTCAAACTTAAAGCGCCTGATACGGTTCACGTGGTAAATACAGATGTGTCCTTAGAATTGCAGCGCTTAGCCTATTACGTACCAAAGGCGAAAACGAACTGATACTGGAGGAGGAGAAGCATTGACCCAACAGATTGATCTTCTTGTAATTGGAGGAGGGCCGGCCGGTTACGCCGCAGCAATTCGCGCCAGGCATTTAGGCAAGAGCGTAGTTGTGGCGGAAAAAACGCGCGTGGGCGGCACCTGCCTCAATCGGGGCTGCATTCCCACAAAAGCTTTGCTGGAAAGCGCCCATTACTACGGCAGCCTGACTTCGGCCACCGCAAAGAAACACGGCGTGACTGTAGAGGTTCAGGGCCTGGATTACTCTCAGGTTGTCAAAACCAAAGACCAGATCGTAAGCCGCATGGTCGGCGGCCTGGAATTCCTGCTGGACAAGCGGGAGATCCGGGTGATCAACGAAGAGGCCCGCTTCTTGTCTGCAACAGAGGTAGCCGTAGGCGACGAAACCTTCAAGCCGGGCAATATCCTGGTGGCAACAGGAACAGTGCCCTTTGTGCTTCCGAATCTGCCCATCGACGGGGAGAGGGTGGTAGACAGCGATCAGCTTCTCGATCGTGACTCGCTGCCCAAGTCTTTGGTAATTGTGGGCGGAGGTGTCATCGGCTGCGAATTTGCCACCATCTTCTCGTCCTACGGAGTTGAGGTGACGATTGTGGAGCTGATGCCGCAAATCCTGCCTCCGGAGGACGCCGAAGTAAGCCAGACGCTGACCAGGGAGTTTAAGAAACGCAAGATAAAAGTGCTCAACGATGCTAAAGTAGAGAAAGTGCGCTGCGAAGCTGATCATGCTGTGGTCGAGGTGGACCACAAAGGACGCTCAGTAGAGATCGAAACCGAACTGGTTCTCGTGTCAGTGGGCCGCAAGGCTGTAGTGCCGCAGGGCTTCCCAGGTGAGATTAACCAGAGGGGCTACATTGTGGTAAACGAGAAGTTCCAGACTGCTGTGCCCAACATTTATGCCGCAGGCGACATCATCGGCGGAATCCAGCTTGCTCATCTGGCCTTCGAAGAGGGATGGGCCGCGGTGAACAACATGTTTGGCCAGCCTGCCAGAAATGAATGGTTTGTGCCAAGCTGTGTCTATACTTCGCCTGAGATTGCATCTGTCGGCCTGACTGAGGCCAGGGCGAAGGAAAGATACGGAGAGATCATTACTGCCAAGTATTCCCTCAAGGGCAATGCTAAGTCCGTAATCGCAGGCGAAGACTCAGGCTTCGTCAAGTTTGTGGCCACGCCGGACGGCGTTGTACGAGGAGTACATATTATTGGTCCCCAGGCCACAGAACTGATCTCAGATGCAGCCTTAGGCCTTGAGCAGGGCTTGACGCTGCAGCAGTGGGCAGAGGTAGTTTATCCGCATCCAACTGTTTCAGAATCGATCAAAGAAGCGGTACTCAGCGGATTGGGAATAGGACTACATTCCTTATAAAAAAAGAGATAGGGGGATTTCAAAATGCTAACTGACATTCAAATTGCGCAACAGGCTAAATTGCGGCCCATCGCAGAGATTGCGGAGCAGCTGAATCTGGCGCCTGAAGAAGTCGAGCTGTACGGTCCTTACAAAGCTAAGATCGACACCAAGGTGTACAACAGGCTGAAAGACCGTCCCAATGGCAAACTCATCTACACTACCGCCATTACTGCTACACCTGCCGGAGAAGGCAAGACTGTGACCACCATCGGCTTGACCCAGGCCCTCGGCAAGCTTGGCAAGAACGTTATTGCCTGCATTCGCGAACCGTCTCTCGGGCCTACCTTCGGGGTAAAGGGCGGAGCAGCCGGCGGAGGGTACTCGCAAGTAGTGCCGATGGAGGACATTAACCTTCACTTTACCGGCGACATTCATGCAGTAACCACTGCCCACAACCTCTTGGCCGCTCTCCTGGACAACCACATCGCCCAGGGCAATGAACTGAACATTGACCCCAAGCGCATTGTGTTCAGGCGGGTTATGGATATGAATGACAGGCAGCTGCGCAATATCGTCATCGGCCTCGGCGGCCTTGGCGACGGTTACGTGCGGGAAGCTGGCTTTGATATTTCTGTTGCCTCCGAAATCATGGCCATCCTCTGCCTGGCGACTGACCTGCAGGATCTCAAAGAAAGGATCGGAAACATCCTTGTAGCCTACACCTACGATCGCAAGCCAGTTTACGCCAGGGATCTCAAAGCCCAGGGCGCAATGGCAGTAATCATGAAAGATGCCATTAAGCCGAACCTGGTCCAGACTCTGGAAGGACAGCCGGCCTTTGTCCACGGCGGACCCTTCGCCAACATTGCCCACGGCAATAACAGCATCATTGCCACCCGCATGGCGCTGAAGCTCGCCGACTATGTTGTAACCGAAGGCGGATTCGCTGCTGACCTAGGCGCAGAGAAATTCTTCGACATCGTCCATGGCTATTCAGGCCTGACACCGGATGTAGCTGTCATTGTTGTTTCGGTACGTGCCCTGAACATGCACGGCGGCGTAGCCAGGGAAGATGTTGCCAAGACAAATCTGGAGGCCCTGGAAAAAGGTCTCGTCAACTTAGATAAGCATGTAGAAAACATCCGCAAGTTCGGTCTGCCCATCGTAGTGGCCATTAACCAGTTCCCCACCGATGCGCCGGAAGAGCTCGAACTGGTACAGCGCCATTGCGACAAGCTCGGTGTGAGGTGGGCTGTATCGAGAGTTGTTGTGGAAGGCGGAGCAGGCGGCGAAGACTTTGCCAAGACGGTTCTGGAAGTTTTGGAAACCGAGAAGGCAGACTTCAGACCGATCTACGACTGGAAACTGCCTATTAAAGAGAAACTGGAGACACTGGCCAGGGAGATCTATGGAGCAGACGGCGTTGTATATACGCAAAAGGCAGAACGCTCCATTCGCGATCTGACCCGCCTTGGCTACGGCGAACTGCCGGTCTGCGTGGCGAAGACGCAGCACTCCATCTCCGATGATCCCAAGCTGAAGGGTGCTCCTAAGGGCTGGACACTGACCATCTCTGATGTGAGACCGTCGCTGGGAGCAGGTTTCCTCGTCTGCCTTGCAGGGGATATTATGACCATGCCGGGCCTGCCGCCCAGACCTGCAGCTGAAAACGTCGATATCGACGCCGACGGAAACATCACCGGATTGTTCTAAAAAGCAAGCTAAAAGCCAGTTGCCTATTCTCAGCACTAGTGGTATACTGACTGAGAATGGTTAGTGCAAGAAGCTGGCGCACGACCGATTTTTTCCCCTGCAGGAGTCTCCTGCGGGGGAGTTTCTTTAGTCAGGGAGGCATACCAATGAGTGTTGTTGCAAAACAAAAGGAGCAGCTGTGTTCCGCGATTGAAGCTGCCCTTAAAGCGGCGATGGCCAGTGGGGACCTGGAGCTCGCCGACATACCCGAAATAGGTTTGGAAGTGCCAAGGGATACCAGTCATGGAGATTTTGCTTCCAACATAGCCCTGGTCACCGCCAAGGCGGCGAAGAAGGCGCCGCGGGAGGTTGCCCAGATCATTGTCAGGCACCTGCCTGCCGGCGGTTATATCCGCGAGGTGGAAGTGGCCGGACCTGGTTTTATCAATTTCTTTTTGAGCAACCAGTGGCTGTATGACACTATCCGTGCCATTGAAAAAGAAGGCCTCAGCTACGGGAATTCAGACCACGGCGCAGGAGAAAAAATCCTCCTGGAGTTTGTCAGCGCGAATCCGGTGGGGCCGATGAATGTGGTCAACGCCCGCGCGGCTGCCGTTGGCGATACTTTGGCCCGTCTCTTCAGGGCGGCCGGCTATACCGTGGGCACAGAGTTTTATGTGAATGATGCAGGCAACCAGGCAGATGTCTTTGCCCGTTCGCTGGAAGCCCGCTTTCAGCAGCTGACAGATGCGGACTATCCGTTTCCCGAGGACGGGTATCCTGGGGATTACGTGGCTGAACTTGCAGAAGTGCTGAAAAGGGAGCATCCTGAACTCGAGGGGATGTCCCTGGAGGAGCGCCTTGCCTTCTGCAAGCGCTGGGGAACAGATAAGATGGTAGAGATGCAGAGTGAGGATTTGAAGAACTATGGTGTAGAGTTTGACCTGTGGTTCAGGGAGCGTGACCTCCACGAGCAAGGTGCGCTGGAGGAAGTCATCAAGTTTCTGCAGGACCGGGGCCTGTTGTACGAAGCCGAAGATGCCCTCTGGTTTAAATCAACCGAGTTTGGCGATGACAAGGACCGGGTGATTGTCAAGAGCGACGGAACCTACACCTATGTAACGGCAGACATTGCCTATCACCATGATAAGCTCAAGCGAGGCTTTACTAAACTGATTGACATTTGGGGCCCAGATCACCATGGATATATCGGGCGCATGAAAGCTGCCATCCAGGCCCTCGGCTACAGCGAAGACACTTTGGAAGTGCTGATTTTGCAGTATGTAGCGCTGCTGCGCAACGGGCAGCAGGTGAAAATGTCCAAGCGCGCCGGTGAGTTCATTACGATGGAAGACCTGGTGGAGGAAGTAGGCAAGGATGCCGCACGTTTCTTCTTCCTGCATCGGAGCCCGGAGAGCCATTTAGACTTTGACCTGGATTTGGCTGTAGAGCAGTCCAATGAGAATCCGGTCTTTTACGTGCAGTATGCCCATGCCCGCATTGCCAGCATTCTGCGTCAGGCAGGCGAAATGGGAGTCAGTCTGCCCAGTTCTGATCAGGTGAAGTTGGAGCTTTTAACCCATGATTCAGAGCTGGCGATGATCAAACAGCTGGCCGCGCTGCCGGAAGAACTGCTGACAGCCGCTGTACAGCGTGAACCCCATCGCATGACCCGTTATGCACTGGAGTTAGCCGGCCTTTTCCATTCCTTCTACACCCACTGCCACATCCTCGGCGAGGAGGAGCAGCTGCGCGATGCACGCTTGGTTTTGGTGATGCAGGTTCAGCGTGTGCTGCGGAAAGTGCTGGATATTCTGGGTGTGGACGCACCTGATCAGATGTAAGGATGGTGGATTATGACTTTTGGCCAGAGCTGGCGCACCTTTGTGTACGCCCTTAAACTGAGCTATGATCATATTGGCAAGGTAATGCTCACCAACTTTATCTGGTTCTGTGTGGGCTTCGGGCCGATGTTAGCCTTTTCCTACCTGCCTTTTCTGCAAAACGACCTGTTCTTCTATCTGTCTGTAATCCTGAGCTTCATTACCATGGGGGGTGCCACTGCCTTTGTACACTACCGCATGAATCGTGTGGTAAGGGGTGAGGAAACATCCTTCCGGGATCTGTGGGAAGGTTTCAAGCTGTATTGGCTCAGAGGAACCGGTCTTGTGCTTTTGGCGGTTTTGGCCCTCTTTATTCTGACGTTCAACATCATGTTCAGCCAAAACTATCCGACTGTGGTGTTTACAATCTTGTCGGGACTGTGGATCTGGGGCATTATTTTCTGGATTGCGCTGCATCAGTTTGTGTTTCCCTTTTTGGTCAATCAGAATATCGGAGTGTTCTTGACTTTGAAAAGGGCGGCCCTGATTGTCTTGGACAATCCCCTGCCTTCCCTGGTCCTGCTTGTTTCAAGCGCGCTTGTTGCGGTGCTGTGCACTGTTTTGGCTGCGCCCCTGCTGGTTTTTGTCGCCAGTTTTCTGGCGCTTCTGCAAAACTGTTTTTATCATGAACTGATGGTTAAGTATACTGAGGTAGAGGAAGATAATACATTAGATGCTGAAGGGGAGGACGAAGAGTGAGCAAGTTTATTTTCGTGACTGGTGGTGTTGTTTCCAGTCTGGGCAAAGGTATTACTGTAGCCTCCCTGGGCATGCTTCTGAAAAGCAGGGGGCTGAAAGTCAGCGTACTTAAGCTGGATCCTTACCTAAACATGGATCCGGGCACCATGAGCCCGCTGCAGCACGGCGAGGTTTTTGTTACCGAGGACGGAGGCCAGTGCGACCTTGATCTGGGGCACTACGAACGCTTTATTGATACGAACCTGACCAAGAAGTGCAATGTCAGCACCGGTCAGATTTACTGGTCCATTCTTTCCGGGGAACGGCAGGGCCAGTTCAACGGAGGCACCGTACAGGTCATACCCCATGTGACCAATGCGATCAAGAACCGTATTCTATCAGTAGCTGAAGACAGCGGCGCAGATGTCATCCTGGTGGAAATCGGCGGAACGGTAGGCGACATAGAAGGCCTGCCCTTCTTTGAGGCCATTCGCCAAATGCGGATCGATGTCGGTGCAGATTCGTGTTTGTACATCCACGTGACGCTGATTCCCTACATTGCCGCTGCCCAGGAACTCAAGACCAAGCCTACGCAGCACAGTGTAAAAGAACTGCGGAGCATCGGCATCAGGCCCGACGTCATTGTCTGCCGCAGTGAACAGGCGATGACCGAGGATTTACGTGCCAAGATTGCTCTGTTCTGTGACATAGATGAGGAAGCAGTCATTCCGAATACGGATGTAGAAAGCATTTATGAGGTTCCCCTTTGTTTTGCCGAGTCCCGGTTAGATGAGATCGTGCTGGAAAAGCTAAACCTGGAAGCCGGTCCGGCGAAGCTGGATGAGTGGCGGGACCTGGTGGCCGCGATCAAGGGCCTGTCCCGCACCGTGACTGTAGGCATTGTGGGGAAATATGTTTCTCTTCCAGATTCGTACTTAAGCGTGGCAGAATCATTGCGCCATGCCGGGTTTGCCAAGGGCGCCCATGTTGAGCTGCGCTGGATTGAGGCCGAGGACCTGGAGCAGGGATGCAGCCAGGAACTGGAAGGTTTAGATGGAATTGTAGTTCCGGGAGGATTTGGTTCACGCGGTGTGGAAGGAAAGATTAGGGCAGCCCGATACGCCAGGGAAAAGAAGATACCCTTCTTCGGCATCTCTCTGGGCATGCAGTGCGCTGTGATTGAACTCGCACGCAATGTGGCCGGTCTGCCAGATGCAGGCAGCGTGGAGTTCGGAGAATGTGAGCATCCCGTGATCAGTTTCGGTCCAGGGCAGCCGGAGGTGACGGGCCTTGGAGGTTCCATGCGCCTGGGAGCATATCCGTGCCTGGTTCAGGCAGGCACCCACAGCAGGGAGGCCTACCGGGAAGAGCTCGTTCATGAACGTCATCGGCACCGCTATGAGTTAAATCGAGAGTATCTTGACATCTTGGCAGATGCAGGGATGCGGGTGGCAGGCATCTCCCCCGACGGTCAGCTGATTGAGATCATAGAATTGGAGGACCACCCCTGGTTTGTGGGAACGCTGTTCCAGCCTGAGTTCAAGTCTAGACCCACCAGACCGCATCCATTGTTTGTTCACTTTATCGAGGCGATTTTGAAAACCTGCTGATTGTCAGACGCTTGGAGGTGTAAGTATGCTTCGAATGAAAGTAAAGGCTGTGGGCTTGGATCGCGATACGTTTCTGCCTGTTGTGATCCTCACAAATGACGGCGAGGACTCCTATCTTCCGCTGGTGATCGGTCCCGCGGAGGCCAATGCCATCGCTGTGGTGCTTGAGAGTGTGGAGATATCGAGGCCGTTAACCCATGACTTGCTGCTCAGTTCGGTCCTCGCACTGGGGGCTAAGGTGGACAAAGTTGTCATTACAGACTTGGCTGACGATGTATACTACGCAGAGATCTGCTTTATCCAGGGCGAAAAAACGGTGCGCGTCGATGCACGGCCAAGCGATGCCATTGCTCTGGCGTTGCGTTCAGGTGCTGCAATCTTTGTAAGTGAGAAAATCAAACCTTACGCCATGGCTGTATCCGGCGAGGATGACCCTGAAATGGAGCAGTTCCGCTCCTTCCTGGAAAACGTCTCCCCCGACGACTTCCGCAAGGAGAACTGAGGGACCTAGAACTTTGCATAGATGGGAGATTTTGGCGCATACTCTTTTCTAGAAGGGGTGTGCGCCATGTTATTGCATAATCTTAAACAGGTCTTAGTTCTTGTCCTGGTGCTTGTCTTTCTGTCTGCAGCATCCAGCCGGGCCGGAGCGTGGAAAATAGTCCACGGCGACGTGTTGCAGGTGTTTCCTGAGCAGCATAAGATTCTACTGGAGTCATCCGGCGAAAAGATGATCTATGAACTGGATGCTGAGTGTCAGATTCTGCGTTTGGGTTCCCCCGCCAGCCTGGAGTCAATGCGGCCGGTGGCGTCCAGTGCTTTCCAGGATGCACTCTGCTGGGTTAATCCCCAGGGGCTGCTTAGCCAGATCTGGGTGAACTATTCTGTGCGGGAAGAGGATGGCATGCTAGTCCACTACGATATATTTGGGAATCTGAAATGAATTCAAAGGAAAATCCTTCTTGTTGGCGAATAACTATTCGCGATAGGAGGAATTTCCGTGATTGTGAACAGCGAGAGGACAATTGCACTGACCTGTCCTGCTTGCCAAGGAATTCAAAAGCATACATTCTCACTTTTTTCTGTCTCACAAAAACCGGTGCAGCTGATGTGCGGCTGCGGTTTTTCCCAGGGTCATCTGCGGCGTTTGAACAAGCATTTTGAACTGGATGTGCTGAGCATGGAAGGGGAACGGGCCCGGATTTTACTGCCCAGGAGCCAGTTTTTTGGCATGTCCCTGATCCATTTGCTCTCGCCCATGAGCGGATGCAGCCTGGGTTATCTGGGTGAGCCCGCCCAGGTGGACGAGGCGGTGTCAAGTGAACCGTCGGGACTTTTCCTGGAGGCCGAAGCTTTCGTCAATCCGGAGGTTATGAAGAGAGTGCTCGAGAATTTGGAGGCACTGGCGGGCCAAGACAAGATCCGCTGCGAGTGCGAGCACGCCTCCATCGGTATCGATGTCTATTCCGATTTGGTGGAGTTGGTATGCTCCTATTGCGGCAGCGTGGTGAAGATTGGAGCCAGCACCCGCCAGCACCAGGAAAAGCTGGAGCGTGTGGCGGAAATAGTGATGGAACCATGCACTTCGCGATATTTGGGAGAATGGCTCAAACCATTAACTTAATTCATTTTAGAGGAGGCTTTCGATATGTTAGTCAACGGTAGGGAATTATTTCAAGCAGCAAAAAAAGGTGGATATGCAGTAGGAGCCTTTAATCTCAACAATATGGAGATTATGCAGGCAATTAT
>JAAYSR010000167.1 GCA_012518325.1 Bacillota bacterium | reverse complement strand
GTTGGTACAACAATGATGGCTCGGAACTGGGGTGTTGTCGCTGACAGGGGTTTCTTCACCTTGTCTCTGATCACGCTGACTCTGACTGCAGGTACGATGTTCACGGTTTGGCTCGGAGAAATGATCTCCGATAAGGGGATTGGCAATGGCATTTCGCTGCTCATCTTTGTCAACATTGTGGCTGCAATGCCTACGCAGTATGCCAACGCAATCAGAGCAGTCGGCCAAGGCGGTTTGCACTGGGCGAGTCTGATCGTGTATCTGTTGATTACGATTCTTGTGATTGGCGCTGTAGTCATGATTACCAGAGGTGAACGCAGGGTTCCGGTCCAATACGCAAAGCGCGTGGTAGGCCGCAGGGTCTACGGCGGCCAGTCTACCCACATTCCCTTGAAGGTGAACCAGGCAGGGGTAATTCCAGTCATTTTTGCATCATCTGTACTGACGTTCCCCCTGACTTTGGCGCAGTTCATACCTGCGGTGCAGGGCATTAACCGCTGGGTAGGCTACGGTACGTTCGGATATAATATTCTTTATGTGGTTCTTGTAATCTTCTTCACTTACTTCTACACTGCAGTAACCTTCAACCCGGTTGAGGTTGCTACAAACATGAAGAAGAACGGCGGATACATTCCAGGACTCCGGCCTGGCAAACCCACTTCGGACTTTCTGGATAGGATTCTTTCGAGGATCACACTGCCGGGGGCGTTCTTCCTGGCGGGAATTGCCGTCCTACCATTCGTTGTTGGTGCTGTAACAAGGATTCCTTCCAACATTCTTTCTTTCGGCGGCACTGGGATTTTGATTATTGTAGGTGTGGCACTTGACACAATGCAGCAAATTGAAGCCCACTTGCTCATGAGGCACTACGAAGGTTTCCTGAAATAAAAGGAGGAAGACAGATGCGATTGGTGTTGCTGGGCTTGCCCGGTGCGGGTAAGGGTACCCAGGGAGATAGGATTTCCGAGAAATACGGGATACCGCATATCTCCACAGGTAGCATTATTCGCGAGTCGATAGCTTCAGGGACCAATTTGGGCCAAGAGGCTGACGGATACATCAGCAAGGGTGAATTGATCCCGGATGAGTTAGCCCTTCGAGTAGTCCATGAGCGCATCATTCAACCAGATTGCAAACGGGGGTGGATTCTGGATGGATTCCCCCGAACAGTGCTGCAAGCCCAGGAGCTCGATCGGCGCCTTGCCGAGGGCGGTTTAGGCGTGCAAATGGCCTTTGATATCCGCGTGACGCAGGCAGAAGCCATCGAAAGAATTGCCAAGCGGCGGATGTGCAGCCAGTGCGGGGCGGTGTATCATCTGGAACACTATCGAGCCAAGGGCAAGGGCATATGTGACAAATGCGGCGGTGAACTGTATCGTCGTTCCGATGATACAGAAGAGACCGCCCGCAGACGCCTCTCAGTTTACATGAGGCAGACTCACCCTGTTCTGCACTATTACGGTCAGGACGGCCGTTTGTATAGTATTGACGGTGTGAGGCCCATTGATGAAGTCTTTGCTGATGTGGATCATTATCTCCAGAAGCTTGTCAAAGATGATCACGTTGGTGAAGCTCGATGATTGTACTAAAATCCGCTGAAGAGATTCAAGCCATGCAGAAGGCAGGGAAGGTGGTCGCTCAGGCCCATGAACTAGTCCGTGAGTTGATCAGACCGGGTGTAACTACCCTGGATCTGGACCGGGCTGTTGAAGAGTTTTTGCTCAGGCAAAACGCAATTCCGGCTTTCAAAGGATACCAGGGTTATCCCGCATCAATCTGTGCTTCGGTCAACGAAGTGGTTGTGCACGGGATCCCAAGCAAAGACGTGGTCCTCCAAGAAGGATCAATAATCAGCGTAGATATTGGAGCGTTTGTCGATGGTTTTTGCGGCGACAGTGCCTGGACCTATCCAGTGGGTGAAGTCGGCCCCGGGGTTCAGCTCTTGCTGCAAACCACAGAGGAAGCTCTCTTTCAGGGCATCGAGCAGGCTAGGGTCGGTAATCGCCTTTCCGATATCTCCCATGCTGTGCAAAAGTGTGCTGAAGGGCGGGGTTTTTCCGTAGTTCGGGATTTTGTGGGACACGGAATTGGCCGCAACATGCACGAAGCACCACAAATTCCGAATTTCGGACCCCCTGGGAGGGGCCCACGTTTGAAGTCTGGCATGACGTTGGCTGTGGAGCCCATGGTTAATATGGGAAGTTACCATGTGCAGGTGCTGGAAGACAACTGGACAGTTGTGACCCGGGACAGCAAATGGTCGGCTCATTTTGAGCACACCATTGCCATTACTGATGACGGTCCTGTGGTTCTGACTAGTTTGCAGGAGAGGTAAAATGGGACTCTTGAAAATAGGACAGCTGGTGACATCAAGGATGGGCAGGGACTCAGGGAAGAAGTACGTTGTCATTGAGTCCTGCGACGACAATCATGTCGAAGTGGCAGATGGCTTTGTGCGCAAGGTTGATCGTCCGAAGCGCAAGAATGTGAAGCATCTGATCGTCCACGGGGCCGTTCTTGAGGGACCGCTGGATGACAAAGCAATTCGGGATTTTTTGGAAGAGCATAGTCATGCGGAGAACTTAGGAGAGGAGGAATAACCAGTATGGCCAAGGATGATGCCATTGAAGTTGAAGGCATAGTTGTTGAACCATTGCCAAATGCCATGTTTCGTGTAGAATTAGAGAATGGGCACAAAGTCTTAGCCCATATCTCCGGCAAGATGCGGATGAACTTCATTCGGATTCTACCTGGTGATAAAGTTACTGTTGAACTATCTCCTTATGATTTGACCAGGGGAAGAATCACGTATCGGAAAAAATAGACGGCTAAAGGGGGCGCAAAAACGATGAAGGTGAGACCTTCCGTGAAGCCGATTTGTGAGAAATGCAAGATTATCAGGCGCAAAGGCCGTGTCATGGTAATCTGTGAAAATCCAAGGCATAAGCAGAAGCAAGGTTAGAATAGAGGGGGTGTCTAGATAGATGGCACGTATTGCAGGTGTAGATTTGCCTCGCGACAAGCGAGTTGTAATCGGCTTAACTTATATTTACGGTATTGGCCGTAGTACAGCTGAGAAAATCATTGACATCTGCGGAGTCAGTCCTGATACGCGTGTGCGCGACTTAACCGAGGACCAAGCCAACCAAAACCGCGAGATCATTGAGAAACAGTTCCTGGTAGAGGGTGACCTGCGCCGGGAAGTAAACATGAACATCAAGAGATTGCGGGACATCGGTTGCTACCGTGGTATACGTCACCGCCGCGGCCTTCCCGTCAGAGGGCAACGCACGAAGACCAATGCAAGAACTCGCAAAGGTCCCAAGCGCATTGCCGGTAAGCGGAGATAGGTCGTATTGAAAGGAGGAAAACCCAATGGCAAGACCACGTAGGGGTGGACAGCGTACACGCCGCAGAGCGCGTAAGAATATTCCAGTTGGTGTAGCTCACATTCGTTCCACTTTTAACAACACCATCGTCACCATCAGCGATCCCGAGGGAAATGTGATTTCCTGGGCAAGCTCCGGTAATATGGGTTTTAAAGGTTCGCGTAAAGGCACACCATTTGCAGCAGGTATGGCAGCAGAGCAGGCTGCAACCTTGGCTATGGAGCATGGGGTAAGGGAAGTAAGCGTCTATGTGAAAGGCCCTGGAGCCGGAAGAGAAGCTGCAATTCGCTCGCTGCAGGCTGCAGGTATTGACGTGACCACTATCAAAGACGTAACTCCAATACCCTATAACGGCTGTCGTCCACCGAAACGACGCAGAGTTTAACTAGTTCGGCCCACGCGTTCGCAAAGGAGGGTGCAAGAACTATGATTGAAATAGAAAAACCAAGGATTGAGCAAGCAGAGCTAACGGACAGCTATGGCAAGTTCATTGTGGAGCCGTTAGAACGCGGGTATGGTATTACCTTGGGCAATGCCCTGCGCAGAATCCTGCTTTCGTCATTGCCGGGAACCGCGGTGACTTCCGTTCACATCGACGGTGTACTGCACGAGTTTTCCACCATCGATGGAGTGGTGGAAGATACTGTAGACATCGTGCTGAACCTCAAGAAGCTTTTGGTAAAGCTGCACACCGATGAGCCTGTGACGATTCGGGTAGAAGCCGACAAAGAAGGGCCTCTGCTCGCCGGTGATATTATCCCTGATCCTTCCGTGGAGATTCTCAATCCAGACTTGGTTATTGCCACGTTGCAAAAGGGAGCCAAGCTCAATATGGATATTACTGTGGCGAAGGGCCGCGGCTATGTCAGCGCAGAAGGCAACAAGAGCCCAGACCATCCCATTGGCTTGATCCCGGTGGATTCCATTTTCACCCCTGTGACCAAGGCAATTTATCATATCGAGGATACACGGGTTGGGCAAATTACTGACTACGACAGACTCGTTCTTGAGGTCTGGACCAATCGTACCATTGCCCCAGATAGCGCCGTGAGCCTAGCTGCCAAGATTTTGATGGAGCACATCAAGCTGTTCACAGATTTGACAGAGGGTGTGGGCAGCGTGGAGATTATGGTGGAAAAAGAAGAAGAAAGCATCGATCGCCTAATGGAGATGACCGTTGAGGAGTTGGATCTTTCCGTACGTTCGTACAACTGTCTGAAACGGGCTGGAATTAACACCGTTGATGAGTTGATTCGCAAGACAGAAGAGGACATGATGAAGGTACGCAATCTTGGAAAAAAATCTCTTGCGGAAATCAAGGAAAAACTTGGCGAATTGGGGCTTGCCCTGCGCAAATCTGATGAGTGAGGTAGGTGAGCAAGATGAAACTCAGGAAGTTGGGTAGAACTTCTGGCCACCGGAAGATGTTACTCCGGGGACAAGTGACCTCGTTAGTGTTACATGGCCGGATTGAAACTACAGAATCCAAAGC
>JAAYSR010000022.1 GCA_012518325.1 Bacillota bacterium | reverse complement strand
GCATTATGATTGGACGCCCCACTGGAGTTGTTTTTGCGGTTTCGGTGTTTTTTCTGGCCTGCGGCTGTGTAGAAGCTGCCGTCTCAGTTTCCCCTGTGATTATTGAAGCAGTGGAAGTGAAAAGGGGTCAGATCTTCGAGATTCTCTGCCAGAATGGAAATCAGCATGAAGTCACCATAGAACTGTCATTGGCCCTCTTTGACCAGGATGAGACCGGCAGAGTTCTTTTCTTGGAGGATGCGGCGGAGGTGGAGAGGGCTGGGTCTGCCCTGGCCGTTGACACCGGGGAGTTCTGCCTGGAGCCCGGGGGTGAGCGTACTGTAAGGCTGGAGCTTGTGGAGGATGATTTTGATCACCTCTACGCGGTGCTCTTTGTCACACCCAGGCGAGGGGGAGTGCAAACCCGCTTTGCTGTACTGCTTCTACTCTCAACTGTAGACAGTCAGTTGGAAATGAGCGTACTGTCCTGGGAAAAACAAGCAGATGCCTTGGCCCTTACGGTAGAAAACCGAGGACTTAGGCATGGGCTGTGGGAAGGTGAACTGCTGCTTTATGACGAGCTGGACCAACTGGCGGAACAGCGCAGAATTTCAAGCGGCGTAGTATTGGCTGGCCGCAGCCGCGGTGTAGAAGTTCCCTTGCCTCCCTGGGTTTACAGGGTGGAAATACTCTCTGTCCAGCCGGGACAGGCCCGATGAGGCGCTTAATCTTTGTGTTGTTGCTGTTGCTGGTTCTTGTTCGGCCCTGCCTTTCAGCAGGGCCGAATATTGAGTATATGGCCGAGGAAATTGCCGGGCCTGCGGTTCTGCAGCTGCCGTTGGAGCTTTGGATTGAAGCTTCCGGGCAGTGGCAGCTCACTGGCCAGGCAGCCGACGGCCTTGCGTTTCTGGATCAAGATGGCAGCGCACTCGGTGAGGGAATCCTCCTTTCGGGCCGCGGGCCGATCCAAGAGACTCACATGCTAGTCGTCTATTTTGATCTAGAGCTGCTCGGTGAGGGCAGCCATGAACTTCATCTCCAGCTTGTGCTTCAGGGGGCCCAGGGCGTCTTGGCTTTACCCCTTCACCAAGACACCTGGCTTCTGCCCCTGAACAACCATGGCGTGCAGGTGCAGAGGGATTCAGAAACATACTGCCTTGCATCTGGCGAGTGGTTCCTGACGAGACAGGGAGACAGGGTGTTCCAGGATGGACGGGAACTGCGGATCTTTGGAGCAGGAGTTGAAGCAGCGGGAGCGATGGCAGAAAGGAGTGACCCGGACTTTCGGTGGGGCACAGTTCCCTTCTCCTTGGCAGCAGGTGACCGGAGCACTGTGACACTTCGGTTCAATGGTCCAAGTTTGGGAGAGGAAATGGTTCTGAATACCAACTCAAACATGCTCCTCAGTGAATTTTGGACCATAAACGGGCAGCCCCTGGAAGCTGTCGAAGGGACAAAAGGCGGTCTAATAGTGAGACTTCCTCCTTTGCCCCCAGGTGAGCATGAACTGGCAGGCTCTGTCCAAGCCCTTTTGCCCGTTTCAGGGGGACAGGGGGAGATCAGGGCCATCTGGCGAGGCAGGGAGATTTTTCGCACTGTTGACATTGAGCGCAGCTGGTTCGATCACGGGGGTACACAAAGCATTCGGGTAAAGACAACCTCTCCACTCCTTCTTCCCAACGGCCGCGTGCAAAGGGTCGGCGGGGAAGGCAGTGTAGCTGTGGAAAAGGGCAGACTCAATGCGGTGATACCCTTGGAAAACCCCGCAGAGCCGATTTGGACCGGCCTTCCCTTAGGAGAAAGCGTGCTGCGGAACCCCCAGCCCCTGGAAGACGCTGCAGCTGATTGGTTCCTGCCCGTTCTTGTCTGGGACCGGGGTTTGCATTGGCGCTTAGTGACAAAATCGGGACCGTGGTTTACTGACTGCTCCCCCGAGAGGCAGCGGTTTTTCCTGGAGGGTACACATGGCACTTTGACCATCGAAAACAGCAGCGCGGGACCAATTTCCGCATCCTTTGCCGCTGGACAAAAAGGCCAAAGTGAGGGCCCCTGGCATTGGCGGGAGGAGGCAGATCTGCGTTACGGCAGTTACAGGCAGGGCAACTGGCTCTGGACAGTCGCGATTCCCCGCAAATCAGGCCT
>JAAYSR010000166.1 GCA_012518325.1 Bacillota bacterium | reverse complement strand
CTCGTCCAGGGAAACATGTCAACCGGCTGGACCGATCCGGCGGAGTATCCGAGGTCAGCCAGGATGCTCAGGTCCCTTGCCAAGGTAGACGGATTGCATGATACATAGCAGATTTTGGGTATCTGGGCTGCTGCCAAAGTTTCCAAAAGAGACTGGTCACAGCCTTTACGGGGGGGATCCAGGACGGCCCCATCAATGCTCCCATGCTTTTTCACCAGTTCAGGCAGGACCTTCTCAGCTCTGCCTACGTAGAATGTTGACCTGTCAATCCCATTGAGCTGGGCATTGTACCTTGCATCCTCCACAGCCGCGGCAAATGTCTCTACGCCGATTACCTCTTTGGCATCTGAAGCCAAGTACAAACCGATTGTACCAGCCCCGCAGTACAGATCCAGGAGAGTTTCTTTACCAGTCAGCTGCAGTGCTTCCCGGACCAGATCATAAAGGACCTTGGTTTGGCCTGGATTTACCTGAAAAAAGGAACCGGGAGAGATGGCATAGTCCAGGTGGCCGATGGAAGCCATCAAGTAGTCCGCTCCCCAGATTATCTGCGTTTCTCGTCCAAGAATTACGTTTGTGATGTCGGGATTAATGTTATGGGCAATGCTGACCAGTTCCGGCACTTCTTTCCTCAGTCTGGCAATAAGCTCATTTCGGCAAGGCAGTTCCGGCGTGCGCGTGACCAGAATCAGCATTAACTCCTTACGGGAAAAGCTCACCCTGATCACCGCATGGCGCAATACGCCCGTGTGATTGATTTCATCATAAGGTTCAACTGATAAGTCCTTTACAATGCGCTTGACCGCCAAAGCAAGCTTGGTAATTAAAGGGTGCTGAATCTCACAGGTCTCCAAATCCACAATATCGTGGCTGCCTGTACGGAAAAAGCCCATGACCAAGCTGCCCCCGCTTTGGCCTAAGGGCAGCTGCGACTTATTTCTATAATGGTAGGGACGGCTCATCCCCAGGGTCGGCCGAACCTCAAGTTCAAGCCCGCCAATCCGTTGGAAAGCATCTGCGACCAGCTGCCTTTTCCAGCGCAGCTGAGCTTCATAGTCCATGTGCTGCAGCTGGCAGCCCCCGCATTCAGGGGCATGGGGACAGCTTGGCTCCCGGCGGTCAGTTGATGCCTCCATTATTTCCAGAAGTTCGCCGTAGCCGTAACGTTCCTTTAGGTGAACCAAGCGCACCTTGACACGATCGCCAGGCAGGGCGCCTGGGACAAAAACCGCACGATTTGCCGCCCGTCCCACCCCAGAAGCATCATGGGAGAGTCCTGTTATCTCAATGACGTGTTCCTGTCCAACTCGCCATCCAGCCACCTGTTCACATCCTTTCAAAAAAGCCGAGAACTGCTCCGGAGTGCCTCCCTCCCGTCCTCGGCTCTTATCTAGCTTCGTTTGACTCTTAACATAGATAAAGGCTTAACCTCATCCATTGGGATCCTCACGGTGTAATTGGCATGTGCTTCAGAAAGCTCCTCACCTGAATCAACCCTGATCATTCTGTCAAGCTGATGCGTCAGAACCGGACCCCGGGGCTGCAGCACCTCCACCGCCTCGCCTGCGGTGATGCGATTCCTGACACTGACTGTCGCTTCCCCAGTCTGCGGATCGTAACTTTCAACAACCCCAACCACATCATAGTCCCTGATGTATGAACTTGTGGCGGGGTGAATTCCAGCGTCGGAAGGCACAAAGAAGCCTGCATAGTAAGGGCGGTGGCTGACTTTGTCCAGCTCATCAAGGAGCTCCTGGGGAAGCACATAATTGTCTGGATCCGCTGCATACAGATCCAAAGCCTGGCGATAGGCCCTGACAACTGTAGCTACATAATAGGAGCTCTTCATGCGCCCTTCAATTTTCAGGCTGTCCACGCCGATTTGAGCCAAATCTGGAATATACTCGATCAAGCGCAGATCTTTGGAGTTGAAGATGTGTGTGCCGCCTTCATCCTCTTCGATGGGCATGTACTCGCCTGGCCTCTTCTCTTCCATGACTGTATAGCGCCAGCGGCAGCTTTGCGCGCACTCCCCGCGGTTGGCATCCCGGCCGGCAAGGAAATTGCTGAGCAGGCAGCGGCCGGAGTAGGCCATGCACATGGCGCCGTGGACAAAGACCTCAATTTCAGCTTTGGTCTCCTGCCTCACCCGGGCAATCTCTTCCCTGGTCAGCTCCCTGGCCATCACCAGGCGTGCCAGGCCCAGTTCTTCCCAGAACTTCGCAGCCCGGTAATTCACTGTATTGGCCTGAGTGCTCAAGTGCAGGGGAATTGAAGGAGCGTACTCCTTTGCCAGGGAAATCACCCCTACGTCAGCTACAATCAAACCGTCCACGCCCAGCTCTTCCAGTTCTGCCAGGTACGCCGGGAGCAGATCAATCTCATCGTTGTGGGCTGTAATATTAACGGTAACATACACTTTCACTCCCCGCTTCCGGGCAGCGCTCAGGACATCCTCCATCTCATTCCTGCTGAAATTGCCGGCTTTGGCCCGCATGCCGAAGGCCTTGCCTGATAAATATATCGCATCGGCTCCAAATTCCATTGCAACTAAGGCCTTTTCCATGTTGCCTGCTGGAGCCAGCAGTTCTGGTATCTTCACTGTACATTTCCTCCTAATGGCCGAGAGTCCGCCGGGCCCGCAGATGTTCATCATAAGTCCTGGTGAACTCGTGGGTTCCATCTCGCCTGCTCACAAAGAAAAAGTAATCAGTCTCCGCCGGCTCCAATACAGCCAGCATTGACGCCAGGCCCGGACTGGCGATTGGTCCGGGGGGCAGTCCCCGGTAACGATAGGTGTTGTACGGAGAGTCAATCTCCAGATCACGGTAAAGCACCTGGGGACGTTCTTCAGGTGTAACATAGCGCACTGTAGGGTCTGCCTGCAGGGGCATATCAATTGCCAGGCGGTTCAAGTAGACCGAAGCTACCACCGGACGTTCATGATCCACCATAATCTCCCGCTCCACAATGGATGCCAGGGTAACAACTTCATGCAACGTGAACTCGCTGTTCTCCAGTAAAGGAAGGATTTCAGCCTCGGTGACAGCGATGAAACGATCGACCATCTGGCCGATAATGTCCTCCTCAGTCTGCCCCTCGTTGAAGTGGTAGGTGTCTGGATAGAGATAGCCCTCCAGCGATGGGATGGGCAAATCTAGAGGCAGGCTCTCGCCGAACACTAAATGCGCATCGGAAGCCAGCTCAATGAAGCGCTCCCGATCTACTAAGCCTCTTTCGGCCAACGCATCTGCGATCTGCTTGACTTCGAAGCCCTCGGGAATTACTACCCGTTCTGTCTGCACACGTCCAGTGCGCAGATGCTCAATTATCTCCAAGGGCGTCATCTGGGGGCTGAGCAGGTAAGAACCGGCCTGGAGATGCTGCTCCGCCCCTTCCAGCCAGACAATCAGGCGGAATAAGTCAGGATTGGCAATGAT
>JAAYSR010000165.1 GCA_012518325.1 Bacillota bacterium | reverse complement strand
TGGGTTTGGCGCAGGAGTATTGGGCTTGGAACAAGTTTGACGCACAGTATGAAAAGTTCAAGTATGAAATTACATCTTACGCTACAGAGTGGGACTGGGATCTTGGAGAAGATGTAGAGGTGGAAGTGAAGCAGTTTCAGACTGTGGAGCTCGCAAAATTGGATGACGAAACCACCGAGCTCACCATGGCCTACACCTATTATGTTTCCCAGGAGGAAATAGCTGACCAGCTGGGTCTGATGGGTTTCGGCATGAACTGGATTATGGGCGGAGGCAATTGGATAGGCGAGTTTATGATGCTTGGCTTTTTCGCTTCAGACCTCGAGCTGGAAGTAGGCAACACCATGCAGATGTTTGACGGTTCCAGGATTAGGGTTGTGGAGAAGCAGACGGTGGCGGGAGTAGAGGGTTACCTCTGCCGGAAGAGCGTTCGGGAGGAAGATGAGGACGGCAATCGGATTGAAATCCTGACATCTGAATGGGTTATTGCCCCTAACGTAGGCTGGCCGCTTGCGGTGAAGGTCTACGAAGACGATGAGGTCGTTTATATTATGGAACTTGTGGAATACAGCAGACGGGACTAGGCAGCCACAGCCTAGTTACAAAAAAGTGAGCTGCGCATCTGCGGGACAAGGAGTTGTCCTGCAGATGCGTTTTTTTAGGTTAAATTTCTCCGGGGAATCTTTCGTTGGCAGGTAATATTACTAACGTGGTGAATAAATTATGTCAAATTCTCAAGAGGAGGAATCATTATGGCCCGTCTGAGATTCTGGAGCTTGTTCCTGCTTGTGCTGCTGGTTGCCGTCTCTGTTGTGTCAGTGAGGGCAGGTGCGTGGTCGGAAGTGGTTTATACTAAGCCTTGGACCGAGGAGGAACAGGAAGAGGATACAGTAGAGGAGAAGCCCGTTGTGCCGGCAGATGAAAAATCAGAGGAGAGTGAGGTTCTTCAGCTTCCTGATGAACCGGAGAACTCAGAGGGCGACTCCTCTGAAATTGACGACTTTCTCCTTGATTTTGCCAGCCTGTACGGAACCTGGCAGATCTGGACTCCGAGCACGGTGGTGAACATCTCGGCACCTGGTTCCGGCGAGTATATCGGACACAGGCATGAGGAGGGGGCAGACCAGGGCGTAATTGTCATCAACCCAGACGGCAGCTACACAATGAGCCACGCTGCCTGGGCCGCGGATGAGACAGTTTCGGGGACATGGCGCCTCTCCTACCCTAGGGAAATCAACGGAGAAGTGCTCCAGGCCATCGTCCTCTTAGACGGCATTACCGATACGGACTGGGCTGTGGCGCCTTCGCCCAACAGGAAGATTCGGCTGCTGTGGGCTATGCCCTGGGCAGACGGTTCTGCAACCTGGGTTTTCGACTCTGAGTTGGTTAGGCCTTGAGTTCCAGTCTCCAGACTATGTACAATATTGGGAAAGATGGGACAAGTAGAAATTTGCGCAGGCTGTTGTTTGCGATTTTCGAATAAGTGAGCAAGTTACTTAACAAATATCGCCGGGGAAAGCGGGTTAAGGGACGATAAACCTTGCTAAAACCGGCTTTTTCATTGACAAAGGCGGCTTGTTAATTTATACTTATTAGCAAATTATAAGGAAGGGAAGTAAAGATATGCGCCAACTTCAGGCAAGAAATCTCTCGTTCAGTATGCTTTTTATTGCAGCTTTAGTTTTGTTCTCAGCATGGTCGGGCGGAGCGGTGCTGGCAGCGGAGGGCTACACCGGTGTTTATGCAGGGGGACATGAGACGGTAGGAATGGGTGCAACTGTCAGTTACACGTATTCTTTAGAGCTTAAGGAAGACGCTGCCTATGAAATCAAGAGCTATTTTATCATGGGCGATGCACTCTATGAGCTTATTGAAACAGGAACATACACCGTTGACGGCAGCAAGCTCGTTATCACCCCCGAGGGTCAGGACCCGGTAGAAGGCAGCTTGAATGACGACGGCACTGTTACTATATCTGTAAAGCCTTCTATGATGGCCCGTGAACGGACAGAGGCCACACTGGTGCGTTCAAACATTGCGGCAGCTGGGGTTTATACAGCTACGCTCCAGGGACCGGTTGTAGTGGAGGCCACCTTGTACCTTAACCATCAGGGACAATATCATTATATGGCTGTCCCGGACAACGACTCGCCGGCCTTCCACGAACAGGGCCTGTACAGCGTTGCGGGAGATGAAATTACTTTCCAAATCGCCGACTCAGGCGAAAGCTTCACCGGCAAGGTCTCTGAAGACACAGTCAGCGCACCCTTTGTCGTTTCAGCTATGATGGGGATGCGCATTGAGATTGAGCTGAGCAAGTAACAGCAAAAGGGTCTGCAAAAGGTGGCAAGACACGGCTGTCTTGCCGTCTTTATCAGACCCTTTGTTATAAACACTAGTCTAGGAGGACAGGTAGATGACAGAAAAAACTACAAAGACCGCAGAATCCTTTTTCCGCTGGGCGTTCAACACCCGTGCCAACACAGTGATCCAGCTCTATGAAGGCAAAGAAATGTCAAGGGACAAGATCTTCTTAAGTTTTTGCTCTCATAACCCAGCGCTGATTTCCCATGGGCCTGCGGGCCTCAACGCCAGTATTAAGGGAGTAGGCTTTATTCCGAAAGAAGAGTACTTAGAAGAAGTTCTCGAGGCCTATCTGGCACACATTGACGCCTATGACGGAGATGACAGGGCCCACAGCCAAAGGGGACTGCAAGTCCTGGTGGAGCAGATGTACAGCCCCGACAAGCATCACCGCATTGATTTCACCCGGGTTGCCAGCCTGGAGATGGCGAAAAAGCACAGCTGGGACAACCTCATGGTTAACCCGGAAGCAACCCTGATTTATTATCAGCCGCCCATGATTTCCTATGAACTGAGGGGTAAAGTCCGCATCTTCGACGAAGCAGAATCCGGCAAAAGAGAACTTTACCAGCAGTTTGTCAACGCCCAGCACGATGTCTACCACAGGCCTGACAAGTCGCGCTGGCTGAAATATCCGGCATATGTCTTTGATATTGAAGAAGTTTACGACAACTCCGCATCCCGCGAGGGATTCGGCACCAAGTTAGAGTTTCCCTACTAGAGCTGGTCTTTGCAGGCGGGAAGGGGTTCTTCGGAATCCCTCCTGCCAATCAGAGGAGTGATGACATGAGAAGGAAACTGACACGTATCTTACTGGCTGCCCTGCTGATTGGGCTTGTATCGCTGTTAAGCGCCTGCGGCAAACAGGAAGCGCCGCAGCAGGCGGCAGAAGAGGTACAGGAGGAGCCGGCTGCCGCAGCCGCTGAAACGCATGAACTTGCCGGCGAATACATGATCGATATTACCAACCTTGGCATGGCGCTGCAGTTTTATCTGCGCATTGACGAGGATAATTCCTTCATGCTTTCGCCTAACCGCCAGTTTAGCGATTCCCGGGGAGATGGAACCATCGGCGAGCTGGAGGGCACCTACCTAATGATCTATTCGGATTCCACTCAGGAGAATCCTAAGACCGCCACCTTTGAACGGGTGGGCCCGAATCTGATCTTCCGCTCTACGCTTCCCTATGGTTCGGCCAAGATCCATTTCGAAGTGGAAGATGATGAGAATCCCGAGATCATCCACCGTCTGATTGCCAACAAGTATATCTATGAAGAGTACTACGGCACTTACTTTGGCTTCCAGACCGCCGGCGATGTGGAGTATCAGTATGTGCTGGAACTGGGCCCGGGCGGCCGGTATAAGCTTGGCAGCCAGCTCGCCTCGGGAGACGGGCAGCCTGTCTACGAGGAGCAGGGCAGCTACAGGGTTAAGGACGGAAGCATCTGGATTACTCCCCAGGACGGCGAGGAGCTGGCAGGTTCAGTCAGCGAAGAAGGCGCCCTGGAGCTGGAGGTTAGGCCCAATGAAGAGGCAGACAGGTCTAAAGTTCTCTTTAGGGTGGCCACTACTGCTGCCCATGCCGGGACATGGTATGCCCAGAATGAAGAGGGGGCTCTTGCCCTCCTGAGCCTGGATTTCTTCGGCGGATATAACTTGACTGTTACCGCGGAAGGCGAGTCCACGGTGGAAGAAGGCGGCTTTGAAGCAGCGCAGAACACCATCACCTTCACCAAGGCAGGGGAGGACGGCTCGGTTACAGCCACAAAAACAGGTTATATCCTGGAGGCACCCTTTAACGGTGCGGACTGGCTGTTCTATGAAGAATCGGTGCAAGGCAGCTTTACAGGCGGCACCATGGTCAACGAGGCTTATAAAGCTGCTTTAGAGCTCAATCCCGACGGTTCCTACTCCTTAGTGATCGTTGACGAAGAAAGTGACCTGGAACTTGTCAATGAGCTTGGAGAGTTTACCATCACTGCAGGTCCGATGAGTTACATGATTACACTTAACTCTGACGCCGGCACTGCAAGGGTGGGGGCAATCTGGCCCACAGGATTGAATATGACATTTGACATTGCCGGTACAGACTACAGTTTCTTATTGACGAAGTAATGATCCGGTTTTGGGGCGGCGGAGCCTGCCGCCCCTAAGCCCCTTTGCGAGGTGAATCGTGTGGCAAGAAGGTTAATGCTCTACCTAGTGTTGAGCATTATTTGTATTTCTTTGGTTGGCTGCCAGGCAGGCGCAGGCCGAAGCCATCGGCCTGATCCGGACACGCTTTACATTGGGACGGTGCAGGCATCTTTCCCCACTGCTTACATGCCCTGGCTCTCCAGGGAAGGCATTGCCCCCACCATTGCCGGCCTGCTTTATGACTCTTTGTTTACATACGATGAGGAAACGGGCAGCTTTCTGCCTTCCATCGGCAAGGAATGGTACTACGTAGATGAAAACGGAGAGCCTATCGTTACCGAGGAGGGCTTGATTGACTATGCCCGCCTGGAAGAGGTCTACGGGGGACCGGAGCACCAATATCTGGCTGTAAAGGTTATTATCCATGACAACATCACCTGGAGCGACGGCCATCCCCTGACAGTGGAGGATGTTTATTATTCCTTTGATATTGCAACAAACAACCTGCTTTCCAACCACGCCGGGGCGCTGGCTTGGACAAGCGATTTGCGTCATCGGTACACCAACGGGGTGCTGACCCAGAAGGGGCTCTTCACCTATGACCGCGGCGCAGCCCAGCAGGGTTACCATATTTCTGAGGACGAGAAGGATACAGTTATCTATCTGCATGTAAACAAGGTATTGGGATCCGTAATGCCCTTATTTACTTCTGTGCTAATTCTGCCTGCCCACATCTGGGAGCCTGTTGTAACTCCGGAAAGCCAGCTGAACAGCACCTCCCCCAACGAGGAAATCCTTCACCGCTACCGCAACCCGGTAGGGAGCGGACCTTGGGTTCTGGATGTGGAGGAAACGGGCAGCCAGCAAATTGTGCTGCATAGGCGCCCGGACTACCACTTGACCAAGGAGGACGGCAGTCCCCTGATCCAGGTGGACACCATCAAGTTCATGCTTTACCAGGAGAGCAATGTGGCCATCTACGCTCTTTTGAAAGGCCATATTGACATGCTGGCTGCAACAGTGAGCTCCAACTACCTCAGGCTCTTTGAAAATGAGGCCGATATCTTTGTCTCCAACGCCCCAGGCGAGTTTACCCAGACTCTGGTCTTCAACGTCAACCCGGTTGCCAGTGAACGCAACCCCATGCGAGATTTGCTGGCGGACCAGGAGTTTCGTAAAGCAATGGCCCTTGCGATTAACCAGGAAGAACTGATCAGGCTGGTGCTGGACGGTGCCGGACGCCCAGAGAGTGCGGGCTTGATGAAGGCGTCTTTGGAGGACTTTTATAACCCTGATGCAGACAGTCTGCCTGAGGATCCAAACGTGCGGATCGCGCTGGCCAACGAAATTCTGGACCGGATCATACCTGAAAGGGACAGTGCCGGCTACCGGCTGCTTGACGGGAAACGCGTCAGCTTTGACATTCTTGGGTCCCCCGGGGAGCAGGACCTGGTCTCCTATTTGCAGATTCAGTTCCAGAGGATCGGAGTTGAGGTGAATTATGCAGCCAAGGGGGCTCAGCCTGAGTCAACCTACCTTTATACCAGCCGGTTTGATCTGACGTTGCACGGTGTGACCTTCTCCCTGTCCAACATCGACATCATGTACCCGGCCCACTTTTCCAGGCTGGGGCGGACCTCCAACTACGGCCGCCTGGTCAATGAGGAGCTGAACGAGGCCATCGACGAGATGCGTTTCACGTTGAATCTGAACCGGAAGTATGAGCTGATCAAGGAGATCCAGCCCATGATTGCAGAGGAGTACTATAAAGTTCCCCTGTATACGCCCAATGTCATCTCCGTGGCCAGAACAGACCGGTTTGAGGGCTATCAGGTGGTGGA
>JAAYSR010000164.1 GCA_012518325.1 Bacillota bacterium | reverse complement strand
GTCGAAGTGGACTATGATCCGCAATATCCTGCGTCCGTTGCAGAGCTGCCGGTTGAATGGAAGCATTTGCTCTTGGTATATTCAGAAGTCGATGCCGTCGTTGAGAGGGAAGATGGCACTGCGTTTCGTTTTCGAACGACGATGCCTGAGGAAAACAAGCGGGTTGCTGTGGAGGGCTTTGAGAACTTAGCAAACTTAATCCGCGAGGGTTCAAATGGTATGGTCACGGCCACAACGGAGGCAGTCTATTTGGATCATCCCTTGACGGACATATCCTATGCCGCTGACGAGTATGGGAAGTACATCTATCGAGCTGATCCAGACAGCGAAACCGTTAAGGCTGATCTAGCAGCATACGCCCCTCGAGGATCCTTTGATTCTGTCCATGTACTCTGGAATAATGGTGAAGACGGCGTCTCGAAGGACTATCTTCCTGCGTACTTTGGACTCGGTGGGTATCTCCTTTATGACGGAACAACCACCTTCGACACAGTCGTCTGCTATGAGCCCTGGGTTTGGCTTGATGTTGGCGAAGCTCATGGCGAAGTTTGGCTGCATGAATGGCTGCACGGCGTCGAGAGTTTCATGACGACCTGGGGCTATTCTCAGGAAGATTTCCCAGTTGAAGGTCTCCATGGCTCAGAACATTATGGCTACCGGCATTCACCGCCACGAGGCTGGATGGGATGGTACAGCGATTTCATGCAAGGCAAGGTTTGGGACGCAGAGCAAGGCAGATATTTAGGGATCACAGAGGAGATGTGGAGAATCGGACGTCCTACTGATCAGGAGCCTGCCTCTCACACAAATTGACGACATTCACACGTTCAAAAAGCGAGGAAGCCGCACCGGACTCCTCGTTTTCCTTGCGGCAAGAGGTTTTGTATGCCAGCCTGTGGCAGCATCAGACTCTTTTTTGCGTTCAACTGGGCTTTCTGTTTTGGAGTGCCAGCAAATCCTGGGGGCGGTTAGTTATGATGCCATGGACGCCTGCTTCGATAAACTTTCTCAAACGCGACTGACTGTTTACAGTCCAGACAAAGATCTGCAGATCTTCCTCATCGGCCAGGGCTAACAGTTCTGGAGTAAACCACTTTCCGCGTATACCAATACCGCTGGCCCCGACATATTGGGCAACGCTTATCATCCAGCGTGCCGCCCTTTCAGGCTGCGAGCTGTGTCTTGGCTTGTAGACCAGGAGAAAAGTGGGAATATCGGGAGCATTCTGGTTGACAATCTGGATTTGGTGAGAGTCAAAGGATTGGATCATCACTTGATGGGACATGCCCAGTTCTTGGACTAGTTCAATCGTCTGCAATTCTATCCGTTTTGCCTTCAGTTCTATCAGAACAATGGCCCGGTCCCCAACCGCCTCCAGCACTTCCCTTAAAGTGGGGATCCGTTCTTCACGAAAGGAGCTCTTAAACCAGGAGCCTGCATCAAGTGCCTTAAGTTCCTCCAGAGTCAACCGACTTACACGGCCTTCACCGTCTGTTGTCCGGTCAACGGTTGAATCATGAACAACCACAAGCTCTCCGTCAGCGGAGCGATGTACATCGACTTCCACTATGTCTACGCCAAGCTCGATGGCAGCGCAGATTGCAGCCATGGTGTTTTCAGGGGCCAGGGAGGAGGCTCCACGATGGGCGATTACCAGTGATGTCCCGTCCAATGGTACTGCTGTGTTGTCTGAGAGGACCATGGTAATCAGCAGGATTGCGATTAACAGCCACCTAGTACCGCCCATAAGAACCATCCTTTGCCAGGAAGATAAATTTAGTGGTAGATTCTAAGGTGTGGGTCCGCATTCCTTCCAAAGATAAGGAAAAATCTAAAGGAAGCTGCTGTGTGCTGTCGAATCTCAATTCTGAAAAGGATCAAAAGAGGAGGAAGGAGTATGAAGAAGACCAACGCAGCCAGGCTCCTGGACCGTCTGGGGATAGACTATGAGCTCCTCGAATACAGGGTGGATGAACAAGATCTCAGTGCCGAACATGTTGCACAGGAGCTTGACTTGCCTGCAGAGCAGGTTTTCAAGACTATTGTGCTGCGGGGTGACAAGACTGGCGTGTTCGTGTGCTGTATTCCAGGAAACGGTGAGCTCGACTTGAAGGGAGCTGCCCGCGTCACAGGCAACAAGAAGGTGGAGCTTGTGCCGCTGAAAGAGATTCTGGCTCTGACCGGCTATGTCAGGGGAGGGTGTTCTCCGCTGGCCATGAAAAAGCAGTACCCCACTTTTCTCGATTCCAGGGCACTGGATTTTGATTTTATTGTAGTCAGTGCGGGAGTACGTGGTCTGCAGCTCAAACTTGCACCCCATGATTTGGCAGCTGCATCCCGGGCCAAGGTAGGGGAGCTAATTATCTCATGATCCCTTTGTCCGCCTTCATTTCAGCCTCCTGCGTCCGGCAAAGCGGCGCAGGCGCTCCAGGATCGGGCCAAATCCGCCTTTATTCAGCAGGTAGATTACTAGGGACAGAGCGACTGTGAACGTGAGTACTCCAGCAATGCTCCGCAGGGCTGCTCCTTGGCGCTGACCGTCTGCTGCTTCTGCAACGGGGCCGTAAAAATAGTGATTCACCACTTCTGCAAAGAGGCTGACGCCCTTTTCAGCAGCCTCCCTGCTGTTGGTGTGGGCGCCCACCTCTATCAGCAGGCTTAGCGGGGACAGATCCTGGTTGTAATTGCCCCGTCCGAAAAAGATCCCCTTGACCAGGCCCGGGTAGAGTTCATCCGCGATTGCTTTGAGGGACTGTGCATACTTGCGGTTCACCCCTAGATTCTGGTTTTGCCTTCCAACCACGAACATCACCCGGGTCACCCATTCGTCCTGGAGCTGGAGGGCGTAGGCCGACTGCGGGGCTGCATCCCGGTGCACATCAAATATTGCGTCGGGACTAGCCGAAAGAAGTTCCAGCACAGTCTCCCTAGACCGCCTGTAGGCTCCCCGATCATGGGGAAGGTGGAGGGCCTCTGAGTAGTCGACGTTGACGCCAAGTTTCTCGAGGGCGTCTGCGAAGGCGCTGCCAACCTGGTGAATGCCTCCTTTTCCGTTAATGCTGTCCGCTCCGTCAGTTGGAACATAGCTTTCAGCATTGTGCGTATGATAGATGGCGATCATGCCTTTCCCGCCTTCGTCAGACGCTTCGATCACGGTGAGCCCCAGTTCCTTTCGGAGATCATGCCACGGAAACACTTCCAGTTTTTCATCCTCCACGAACTTTGTTCTGGCAACCCGCCTGTCCTCATCGATGTCAATGATCTCATAGAGCTTGTTATCCGCGGCAAGATACTGGTCCTGGAGATAAACAAAGCGTCCTGTTTCCATCAGCACCTGTCCCTCAGGATCCAGCACCTGATAGTATTCACCAGCGGGAAGAAACTCTCCCCAAACCTCTTCGGCCCTGGACATAGGGCACAGCAGCATGAGCAGGATGGCAGGGCAGATCAACAGTGCGAAGAGCCTTCTACTCATCAGGCATTCCTCCCGCCTGCATTTTCTCACGAATCTCACCGATTATCTCGGTAATGACCACCGCCATGAAGGCACCGATCACAGCACTGGAAAACAGCCCTCCGCTGCCCAGGGTAATCTGGGTTTGCACATCTTCCAGCTGAAGCTGGACGAAATTTGCCAGGTCCACTAG
>JAAYSR010000021.1 GCA_012518325.1 Bacillota bacterium | reverse complement strand
CAACAGAATAGATATCATTTTGAGGTCTTGCTCCTTTCGTGTCTGGTGTTGCAACTACATTCTTTGGGAGCGAGGCCTCTTTTTCCTGCCTCTTTTGATCATAGACCCGATATCTATTTACTCATACCAAGCACTTTCTCTTGACGTCCGAAAAGGGCGCTGGCAAAGGTGTTTGGATCGAAATCCTGCAGGTCTTCGTACTGTTCGCCGACGCCCACCAGTTTTACTGCCAGCTCCAGCTCATGGGCGAGAGCCAATACAATTCCACCCTTGGCTGTCCCGTCCAGTTTGGTAAGTGCTATTCCCGTCAAAGGTACCGCCTCATGGAAAATCTTGGCCTGGGACAGAGCGTTTTGGCCGGTGGTGGCATCAACCACCAGGAGGATTTCATCCAGGTCACGGCCTAACTCACGCTGGACGACACGGTGGACCTTTGACAGCTCGCTCATGAGATTGACTTTGGTTTGCAGGCGTCCTGCCGTATCCAGGATCAGCACATCACTCTTCCTGGCTTTAGCTGCATTAACCGCGTCATAGGCAACTGCAGCGGGATCTGAACCCTCCTGGTGCTTAATCAGCTCCACACCGATCCGGTTGGCCCATACTTCCAGCTGCTCAATGGCGCCTGCTCTGAAGGTGTCCCCGGCAGCCAGGAGAACTCTGGCCCCTTCCTGCTTAAAGCGGTAGGCCAGCTTGGCAATGGTGGTGGTCTTGCCTGCTCCGTTCACCCCAACTACCATTAGCACATAGGGTCTTTCCTCCGGTGTTTTCAGGGAAGCAGCGTTCTTTTGCAGGAGCTCCACGATTTCCTCCACCAAGACATCTTTGAGCTGCTCAGACTCTGTGATTTTCTCTTCTTTGGCCCTTTCCCGGAGCCTGTCTACTAGGAACAGGGAAGTCTCGACGCCGCAGTCCGCCTGGATTAACGCTTCCTCCAGCTCCTCAAAGAGCTCCTCGTCAACCTTGCGGCCGGTCATTATCTGCTCTACCTTGTCAACAAAGCCCTGTTTGGTCTTTTCCAGGCCGCTGACCAGCTTCTGAAAAAAGCCGCGCTGAGCCTTCTCCTCCTGCTGCTGTTGCTGCTGTTGCTGTTCCTGCTTCTTTTCTGCTCCAAACATCCTTTTCCAAAACACCTTGCCAGCCTCCTTAAGTAATCGCAACCGATATTATCTGTGAAATGCCTTCCTCACCCATAGTGACACCGTAAAGCGTGTCCGCCGCCTCCATCGTGCGGGGCCTGTGGGTGACCACCAAGAACTGTGTCTGCCTGGCAAAATCCTCCATTACCTCCACAAAGCGCCCGAGATTGCTCTCGTCGAGGGCGGCATCGATCTCATCCAGGACACAGAACGGCGTAGGCTGCACCCTGCGGATGGCAAACAGAAGGGCAATCGCGGTGAGGGCCCTTTCTCCCCCTGAGAGCACCAACAGGTTCTGCAGCTTTTTCCCAGGCGGCCGGGCCATAACTTCAATGCCTGTGGTGAGGATCGACTCTGGGTCGGTCAGGACCAGCTCCGCTTTGCCGCCCAAAAACAGCTGATTAAAGATTTTGCCAAACTCAACCTGCACCTGCTTAAATACATCCCACAGCTTGGTGCGGCACAGCTTATCCATCTCATTAATAACATCCTGCAGGCTTTCCCTGGCATCATTCAGGTCCGCCAGCTGTGTCTGGAGAAAACCTACCCGTTCCAGCACCCTCTCGTACTCCTCGGTGGCCGCGGGGTTCACCGGGCCAAGTTCCCGAATCTCATTGCGCACATCGGAAATCTGTCGCTTCAGGGTGCCTTCCTTGACGCTGACTTCTCTCCCCCGGACGCTTTCCAGGGACAGCTCCCGCTCGCCGAGGGCAGCCAGGATCTGCTCCTGTTCCCGCTGCAGCTGCTCCTGCTCCACTTCGCATTTGTACAGGGCACGCTCCCGTTTCAACTGCTCCTTTTCGATCTGGATCAGTTCTGCCCCCAGTCTGCTCTGTTCCTGCTGCACTTCCTGCCTGAGCTGCTTTTTCTCTGCAATGACAAGCTGAAGATCAGCCTGTTTAGCTTGGCGCGCCTCGTTTTCCGCGGCGGCTGCTGCGACAGCCTGTTCACTTAGGACTTTCTCCTCTGCAATGGCTGCCAGTTCTGCCTCCGCTTCCTCCCTGGCCTTCCGGGCTGTTTCCTTCCTCTGCTCCAGGCCGGCCAGGAGAATCCGCTGGTTCTCCAAAACGCCTTTAAGCTCTGCCAGCTGCACCTGCCTGGCGGTTTCTTCCCTGGCAGCTTCTTCAGCAGCTGCCGCCAGTTCATCCAGCAGGGCCTCTGCTTCGCTAATTTGCCCCCGGCGCAGTTTTTCTTCCTCCTCGAGCTCGACGACCCGGGCTGCCGCGGTTTCGCTTTCTGCTGCAAGATTTTCCAGCACTGCCTCCAGTTCCCTGTTCTTATCTTCCAGCTGCTCCCGGTTGGCTAGAAGCACGCGTTCCTCGTAGAGTGCCTGATCCCGCGCCTGCTTTATTCTTTCCTCTTCCAGCCTGGCTTCAACCGCTTCCCTTTGCAGCCTGGAGCCTTCCTCCTCCAAGCTGGCAATGGCTGCAGCCAGAGCTGCTGTACGTTCTTCATGCAGCCGCAGCTCCTCCTCGAGGCTCGCGGCCTCTTCTGCGAGCTGGGCCAGCTGACCTTTCCTCGCCAGCAGCCCTGAAGTGCGGCTGTTTAGGCTGCCGCCCGTCATCGCCCCGCTGGGAAAGACAACGGAACCGTCCCGGGTGACAATGCGGCTGAACTGGCCAAGCTCCCGTTTGAGGGCAAGGGCAGTGTCCAAGTCTTCAGTAATGGCTGCGCGGCCCAGAAGTGAGGCCAGGGCCGGGCGATACTCCTCAGCAAATGTCAAGAGATCCAGCGCTGCACCGAGCACTCCCTCTCCCTTTAGCCTGGACCTCTCCGCGGCAGAAAACTCCCTGCCCCGCATGGCATCCAGGGGCAGAATGGTTACCCTTCCGCCTTGGATCTGCTTCAGCCAGGCAATTAGGGTTTTTGCCTCTTCCTCTCCCTTGGTGATCAGATTCTGCAGGCTGGAGCCCAGGGCCACCTCAAAGGCGGTCTCAAGCCCCGGAGGTACTGTCACCACATCTGCCACTGTGCCTAAAGCCAGCTGCGACATCCGGTCATGCTGCATAATCCGCCTGACACCATGTGCATAGCCTTCATAGCCTTCTTCCAGTTCCTGAAGGGTTTTCAGGCGCGATCTGACCCGGGCCAGCTCCCCTTCCCGATGGCGTGCTGTCTGCTGTTCCTCTGCAAGGGCAGCTTTGGACTCCTCCAGCTTCTTTTGGATCTCTTCGCCGCAGGCTTGGTATTCCCGGATCCTCCCCGCCAGTTCCGCCTGGTCTGCACTGAGCCTTTCCATTCGCTCAGCGTTTTCTGCAAGCTTGGCTTGAAACTGCTCCAGTTCCCTTTGGTTGGCGGCTATTTGGGCTTTAAGGCTCCCTTCCCGGTCGGCAAAGCTCCTCTGGAAGTTGCGTTTATCTGCCAGCTCACGCATGAAGTCAAAGAACTCATTCTTGAACTCATTGACCCTGGTCTGGGTTTCTCTGTAGTCCTCCTGAAGTTTCCGGGCCTTGTGGCGAGCTGCCTCGATGGTCTTTTCCTGAGCCCCTATTCTTTCCAGCAGCGCCTGAACTTCCTGATCCAGCCCTCCGCCCTCTGCGGCGAGCTGCTCCAGTTCTTCCCCGCGGGCGCGGATTAAACCCGCCAGCTGCTCGCTGCGGGCATCTAAGCTGCGCAAACGCTCCTGATGAAGTTCTATAGTATGTAATCCCTGATTAAAGGCTTCTTTCAGATCCAGCGCCTCCTGCTGGAGAAGTTCGATTTCCTCCTCCAAGGCTGCCAGCTGCTGGTCAAGCCTGTTTTTCTCAGTTTCAGCACTGCCAAGTTCCCCTGCGCAGGCATCATACTCTGCCTGGAGGCTGTGGAGAGTTTCCTTATTCTTGGCACGCTTTTCATCCAAGCGCTGCCACTGCAGGTGAAAATAGTCCAGTTCAGCGTGTTTCAGGCGTTCTGCCAGATCCAGGTAGCGGCGGGCCTGTGCCGCCTGCTCTTCCAACGGTCCAAGCTGGCTTTCGAGCTCATGGAGAATATCCGTCACCCTAAGCAAGTCAACGCTGGTCTCGTCAAGCTTGCGGAGGGCCTGTTCCTTGCGCTGCCGATACTTGACGATCCCTGCGGTTTCCTCCAGCAGAACCCGGCGGTCTTCGGAACGCACGCTCAATACCGCATCCACCTGGCCCTGTCCAATGATGGAATAGCCTTCCCGGCCAAGGCCGGTGTCGGTGAAGAGGTCGTGAATATCCCGGAGGCGGCAGGGCTGCTTGTTGATCAAAAATTCGCTCTCTCCGGAGCGATAGACACGCCTCGTTATAGTTACTTCTGCGTAATCCAAAGGAAGGAATCCGTCGGAGTTATCCAGCGTCAGCTGCACTTCTGCCATACCCAGCGGCTTTTTTCCCTCTGAGCCGGCAAAAATGACGTCTTCCATTTTGAACCCACGCAAGCTCCTGGCGCTCTGTTCGCCCATAACCCAGCGCAAAGCGTCAGAAATATTGCTCTTGCCGCTGCCGTTCGGACCTACAATCGCGGTGATGCCGGGGCCGAACTCCAGGCAGACTGGGCGCGCAAAAGATTTAAATCCCTGAATTTCCAGGCGCTTGAGCCGCATAGTATTCCTCCAAACTAGTACTTACCCTGCCTATTGTACCATACCTTGGAGGAAAAAAGAACCGCAACCTGCGCCCCGCTTAGACTCTGGGCAGATTCAAGTACAAATCTTCCCGCTTGCGGACATTGGTGGGAACGTGGGGACTCAGGAGGGAACCGTGTTCAGCCAAGAGCCGCCTGAGCTTGCTCTTGACTCTGGTTCTGGCGTTGTCAATCACCTTCAGGCCCACCCCCATCTCTTCCTCAATCTCCCGGGCTGAGTAGCCCTCCAGAAGCCTGACAATGACTGCGTATTCCAGGATGGAAAGATGATTGCGCAAAACCGCTCCAATGGTTTCGCTCACATACTTTTCCTCCAGCGCCCTCTCCGGATCAAACTCGGGGACTCCCCCTGCCACCAGGTCCATGACAGAACGGCTGTCATCGCTGCCCACCGGAGTCTGGAGGGAAGCGGCCTCATTCAGCAGGCGGTGCTTGTTGCCTGTGGTGAGCTTAATGACATTGTAGACACGCCTGACAATGCAGATATAGGCAAAGGAGCTGAATTTGACATCGTACTCATCCGGCCTGTACTCTTCAATGGCGCTGAGCAGTCCGATCAGCCCCTCCTGCAGCAAATCTTCGAAATCGAGAAAGGATGAGTAGTAGTTTTTGATGATGTACTTGACCATGGGAATATACTTCAGGACTAAGCGGTTCCTGGCCTCTTCATCGCCGCTGCTGAGCTTCTCCAAAAGCTCTAAGTCAATGGTCTGATTATCCTTCATACCATAGCCTCCTCCCGAAATCGTCCATGCCGTCTAGTCCATATATATGCTTGGGTTAGATTACTATTCCTCAGGGGGAGGATTGGGTAAAGAAGGTTTAATTGACAATGCCATAGTTTATGTATTTTACACATGTTTGCCCAGATAAGAGGCGGTTTAGACCAGAGTTTATGTAAAGGTTTTTCCTGTTTTCCAACTGAATCTTCCTGGTAGAGATTGACTGGGAGGATGGAACCTGATTTGTCGGAAGCAAACTACTTGGAGCAAATTGCAGCACTCATCAAACTTGATCCCAGCATTACAGTCAGGCAGATAGCCCAGGAGCTCAAGTTCGCCGACAGCAAGTCTGTCTACTACTGGCTCGAAAAAAGCAACATCTCCGGCATCAAGGAGTTTAAACGCATGGTGCTGGGCGATAAAGAGACGCAGCCCAGTTCCTTCTCCTTTGAGCTGGAGGGGAAGAAGCTCTTTATAGTGCGACTGCCCTGCTTCGACTGGGATCCGCAGCAAAAAACCTCCGGCCGGGAATGGTACTGTGTACACAGCCATCCCAGGCCCAGAGGTTTATTTGCCATACGTGTCGGTACTGACAGATACAATCCCTGGTTTCTGCAGGGCGATATTCTCATCGTCTCTAAAGAAGGTAAAAAAGACATGCCAGAGGGTTCCTGGGCTCTTTTGCAGAGCGGCAGCGAGTTTGCCATTGGCAAAGTCCTGGACAGGCAGGTTGTAGACCCTGCAACCCTGAAAGCCTACGGTTCAAGCCATGTTGGCGTAGGGCTGATTGTCCATCAGGAGCGCTCCTTGTCTCCCTGAATGCCCAGCTTGCGCAAGGCATGGCGGGCGGCCTCCTGCTCCGCCTCTTTTTTACTGTGGCCGGTGCCCCGGCCCAGGTACTGATCTTCAAACCACACTTCCACCATGAAGCTCTTATCATGATCAGGCCCCTGTTCCTGCACAAGGCTGTAGACAGGCGGCTTTTTCGCGATCTGCTGGAAATGTTCCTGCAGAGTTGATTTGGCGTCGATCAACGCGATCTGCTGCCCGTCCCACTCAGGCAGATGACGCAAAATCACCCGTTCCGCCTCGGCAAATCCCCCATCGAGATAGACTGCTCCAAAAACTGCCTCTAACACATCGCACAGCAGCGAATCACGCTCCTGGGCGTGGGAACGCTTTTCTCCCTTGCCTACCAGCAGGAAACGGTTCAGCTCCAGTTCCCGAGCAATCTCCGCCAGTGTAGACTCCCTGACCAATAGGGAGCGCATTTTCGCCAGCTCGCCCTCGGCCAGCCGGGGATACTTACGGTAAAGATAGGTGCTGACTGTCAGCTGCAGCACAGCATCGCCCAAAAATTCCAGCCGTTCATTATTGTTTTGCGGCTGATGCCCCAGGGAACGATGGGTCAAAGCCAGCTTCAAATGGTTTAGATCCCGAAACGCATAGCCGAGGTTTTCCTGCAGGCGGCCTAAGTCTCCGTGCTTAGCCCCCATTAGCCTTCCCACCTTTTCAGCACCAGTGTGGCATTGTGCCCGCCAAAACCAAAGGAGTTGGAGAGCGCTATGCGGTACCTGCCGGGGCGGGACCGGTTCGGCACATAGTCCAAATCGCAGTCCGGATCCGGCTCGTCGTAATTGTAGGTGCCGGGAACCACCTGCTCCGCCAGGGCCAGAAGGCAGACCGCTGCCTCTACCGCCCCGGCAGCCCCCAGCATATGGCCGGTTAAGGATTTGGTGGAGCTGATGGCGAGCCTGTAGGCGTGTTCCCGGAAGACCGCCTTAATGGCCTGGGTCTCATAAAGATCATTGTAGGGTGTGGAAGTTCCGTGGGCATTGATGTAATCCACATCGGCAGGCGCAACGCCAGCATCGGCCAAAGCTTCAGCCATCGCCCGCTGGGCTCCTTCGCCTTCCGGCGCGGGGCTGGTAATATGATAGGCATCGCCGCTGGCGCCGTAACCTGCTATTTCTCCGTAAATTCTGGCCCCTCGCCCCAAGGCATGGTCCAAGCTTTCCAGCACCAAGACCCCTGCCCCTTCCCCCATTACAAAGCCGTCGCGCCCTTTGTCAAAGGGGCGTGATGCCTTCTGGGGCTCAGCGTTGCGTGTTGAGAGGGCTTTGGCGGTCATAAAGCCTGCTAAGCCCAAGGGGCACAGAGCCGCTTCCGCCCCGCCGGCCAGCATCACATCTGCCTGGCCCCTGGCAACGATGCGAAAGGCATCGCCTATGGAATGGGTGCCTGTGGCGCAGGCTGTCACTGTGCAGGAGTTAATGCCCTTAGCGCCTGTCTGAATGGCTATTTGGCCGCTTGCCATGTCCGGAATCATCATGGGTACAAAAAAGGGACTGACGCGGTGGGCGCCCTTTTCAAACAGCACCCGGCTCTGCTCCTGCAGAGTTTCAATTCCCCCAATGCCGGATCCAACCAGTACACCCACCCGGTCCGGTTTCGCAAATGGCAGCTCCAGCCCGGCATCCTCCAAGCTCATCTTGGCAGCAGCCACCGCAAACTGTGCGAAGCGATCCATTCTCCTCGCTTCTTTGCGGTCCATAAAGTCTGTGGGATCGAAATCTCGCACTTCTCCTCCGATCTGCACAGCCAAGTCCGAAGCGTCAAAGCGTGTAATGCGGCTGATGCCCGAAACACCTGCCAGCAGCCCCTGCCAGAGTTCGTCTTTACCCCCGAGGGGGGATACGGTTCCAATTCCTGTGACCACTACGCGGTTCATAACGGCCTCCCTAGATAAAAGCGGTCCCAAAGCACCCACTTTGGGACCAGAATTCTACAATTGCTCGGTTATATATTCCACCGCATCACGTACAGTGGCGATTTTTGCAGCTTCTTCATCGCTGATTCTCAGGTCAAATTCCTCTTCCAGAGCCATCACCAGTTCCACTACATCAAGTGAATCAGCTCCCAGATCCTCGACGAAAGAAGAGTCTGGAGTCACTTCCCCATAGCTGATGCCCAGTTGCTCCACTACGATGGTTTTGACCTTTTCAAAGATTTTCTCGTCAAAGTCACCCATGCCATGTCACCTCCCTCTCATGGTAATTCCCTATATCACTAAGCCGCCGTCACAATGGATAGTCTGACCGGTAATATACTTGTTTTCTTCCGACACCAGAAAGTGCACCAGCGCTGCCACATCTTCCCCTGTGCCGGTTCTGCCCAAGGGAATCCTGCGCAGGATCTCAACCCTTTGCTCTTCAGTCAGGGCACGGGTCATTTCGGTATCGATGTAACCCGGGGTCACTGCATTAACTAAGATATTGCGGCTGGCCACTTCTTTCGCCAGTGCCTTGGTGAACCCAATCACCCCAGCCTTGGAAGCGGCATAGTTAGTCTGTCCTGCATTGCCGGCCACACCAATGACAGACGAGATATTGACAATTCTCCCCTGTCTCCTCCTCAGCATGCATCTGATGGCAGCGCGGCAGATGTTAAAGACTCCGGTCAGGTTGGTGTCAATTACTCTTTGCCAATCAGCGTCGCTCATCCGCATCATCAGTCCGTCCTTGGTTATCCCGGCATTGTTGACCACAATGTCAATCTGACCGTAACGTTCGACAACTGCCTGCACAACGTCCTCTACCTGGCGGACATCAGTCACGTCAGCTGCTGCCGCCAGCACACCCTGGTCCCGCCAGGCCTGAAGCAGGACCTCATCGCGGCCGGTAACCGCGATCTCCGCGCCTGCATCCTTCAGCCTGGCGGCAATTGCCTGGCCGATGCCGCGGGTTGCCCCTGTGACTAAGGCCACTTTTCCAACCACATCCATGCTACATGATACCTCCCTCGCTGACAAGAGTAAATTGAAGCTGAGGTTCAATTCGCCTGGCTAATGAAATCAGCAGATTCGCCGGGCTCACCTCGGCAAACTCTGTGATGCCAAGCCCCCTGAGCCTTTGGACCATCGCTGTAAAGCGGACAGGTTCCGTCATTGCCGCAGTCAGCCTGCTTTTTACTGTGCCGGCCTCCATGATCATAGTCTCGCCGTCATTGCTCAGTACCGGCGTGCGGCAGGCGCTGATGCTGAGTTTTTCCACGACCTGGGCAAACTCCTCCGCTGCAGACCCCATCAGCCTGGAGTGAAAGGGGCCTGAAACATTGAGGGGAACCACCCTTTTGGCACCCTTTGCCCTGGCCAGTTCGGCGAGGGCCTCCAGGCCTGCTAAGTCGCCGCTGACCACTGTCTGAGAAGGAGAGTTCTCATTGGCCACCTGGACAAAGCCTGACTGGGCAGCCTCGGCGCAGAGTATGCGCACCGCATCTGCGTCCAGCCCGATGACGGCCGTCATGCCGCCCTTTGGAGCCTGGGCCATCAGCTGGCCCCTGACCTTGGTCAGACGCACTCCGTCGGCAAAGTCAAAGGCTCCGGCAGCCCCCAGGGCAGTGATCTCACCTAGGCTGTGGCCAAGGAAAACCCTTGGCTCAAAACGTTCCTTCGCGAGCTCCCACAAGGCGAAGCAGGTGACAAAAACTGCAGGCTGTGCATGCTGGGTATTGTTCAGCATTTCTTCCGGCCCTTCCAGGCAGAGCGTGCCCAGGTCATAGCCTAGTATATCACTGGCTTCTTCAAAGAAGCGCCAGGCAGTAGTGCCCTTCACCTGCTCCGCCATCCCGGGGCGCTGAATCCCCTGCCCCGGGAAGGCAACTGCTGTCCCTGCGAAAGTCTTAGCCATCTGCATCTTCCCCTGACCACCATCTCACGAGGAGCGCCGACCAGGTCAGGCCTGCGCCAAAGCCCACAAGGACCAGGTAGTCGCCATGCCTGAGCTCGCCTGAACGGGCCAGTTCATCCAGGGCCAGGCCAATGCTGGCAGCGGAGGTATTGCCGTAGCGGTCCACGTTGACGAAGAATCGCTCTTCCGGAATGCCCAAGCGCTCCGCCGCTGCCCGAATAATCCGCACATTGGCCTGGTGGGGAACCACCCAGTGCACATCCTCCAGAGTCAGTCCGGCCTGGCTTGTCACACGCCTGGCGGACTCTTCCATAATCCGCACCGCAAACTTGAACACATCGCGGCCCTGCATTTTAATATAATGCTCCCTGTTTTCCACAGTTGCCAAGGACGCCGGTTTCAGCGAACCCCCGGCAGGCATCTGCAATGCCGAACCTCCGGCGCCGTCGGCGCCAAGTTCCGCGGCTAAAATACCGTAGCCTTCGGGAACTTCACCTAACACTGCCGCACCCGCGCCGTCCCCAAAGAGCACACAGGTAGAGCGGTCTGCGTAGTCGGTAATACGGCTGAGCAGATCTACCCCTACAACCAGGGCTTTCCGGAAGGGGCCTCCCCGCAGCATGCTTTCAGCAACTGTCAAAGCATAGCCAAAACCGCTGCAGCCTGCGGAAAGGTCAAAAGCCGGAATCCTGCTCAGCCCAAGTCTGTCCTGGAGCAGGCAGGCGGTGGCAGGAAAGGCCATGTCCGGCGTTACCGTGGCGCAGATAATCAAGTCTATCCCCTCTGCTGCCGTCTTGGCCTTTGTTAATGCCCTAAGAGCGGCCTCATGGGCAAACTGGGAGGAAGACTCCCCCTCCTCAGCAATTCTCCGTTCCCTGATTCCTGTCCGGGAAACAATCCATTCGTCGGAAGTATCAACCATTGTTTCCAGTTCGGCATTGGTTAATACCCGCCCAGGAACGGCCAGGCCGGTTCCCAGTATACCAATGTGCCTAGTTGGCACAGCTGCACCCATCACTATGTTGCCATCCTCTCCGCAATCCCTTGCACAATATTCTGCTGGACGCCCTCTTTGGCCACCCGTATCGCATTATAAATCGCTTTGGCGTTGGAGCCGCCGTGGGCGATAATTACTACGCCGTTTACGCCCAAAAGGGGCGCCCCGCCGTATTCTGTGTAATCCACCTTTTTCTTGATGGACCGCAGGCCGGGCTCAAGCAAAAGCGCACCCAGCTTGGCAGGGATAGAACTTGTAAACTCTTCTTTCATCATGCCAAAGAGCGCATCTGCCAGGCCTTCCGCGAATTTGAGCACAACATTGCCTACAAACCCGTCGCAGACAACCACATCGCAGTGCCCTGCGGATATGTCGCGCCCTTCAATGTTGCCGACGAAATTCACACCGGCATCCTGCAGCAGGGTGTAGACTTCCTTGGACAGGCTGTTGCCCTTAGTGGGTTCATGCCCGATGTTCAACAGTCCAACCCTTGGCCTGTGAATGCGAAGCACATTTTCTGCGTAAATTGAGCCCATTTGGGCAAACTGCAGGAGCTGGCCGGGTTTGCAGTCCACATTGGCGCCTACGTCCACCATCAGCGCCACCCCGGTGCGGGTTGGCATCAGGCTGGTAATGGCGGGCCGCTCCACGCCTTTAATCCGGCGAATGGTCAATACTGCAGCAGCCATGGTCGCCCCTGTGCTGCCTGCACTGACCAGGGCCCCGGCTTCTCCCTCCTTGACCAGGCGGGCGGCCTGGACCAGTGAAGAATTGGGTTTACTCCGCACCGCCTCGGCAGCTTCATCCATTTGGATCACTTCAGGCGCATGCACAATCTCAATGAGTTCACTTCCAGGTTTCCCGTTTACGAGAGATTTCAACCTCGTCTCATTGCCGGTGAGAATTACCCTGATGCCGTCCTGTTCGGCGGCCTGCAAAGCGCCTTTTACGATCTGCTCCGGCGCATAATCCCCACCAAAGGCATCTACTGCAATCTTAACCACGGTCCACTCCCCCTTTTTCACTTACATCCACCACAACAAACTCGCCGCGGAACACCACTTCATCATGGACAAAGCTGCTGACACTGACAGCGTATCTGTTGCCCTGGACGGAGGTGACATTGGCCTTAGCCACGACACGCTCGCCAAGGTGCACTGTCTGATAAAACCTGACTTCGGCTGACTTAGTTAACACAACATCAGAGTCTACCAGCGCCACAGCCATAGAATTGCCCTGGGCAAACAGGAAGTGACCGCGCATAATCTGGTTCCTGGCAAAGACCATTTCATCTGTAACGTTCAGTACCGAGGTGGCACTGCGTCCCAGATTCAGCTCTATGAGCTCCCCAATCACCTCTTCGCCCCTGAGGGCACGCACTTCAGAATAGGTCCGGGAGGCAATCTGCCGCGCCCTTTCCCGCAGCTCAGGGATGTCCAGGGCCATGCGGTCCAGGCGGATGGTGGCAACACTCACCTGCAGCGCTTCCGCCAGCTGCCAGTCGGTTAAGAACGGGTCTTCCCGCAAAAGCTTCTGCAGGGCTTCGCGCCGCTCTTTGCGGTCTAGTCTAGGTTTCATCATGACGCCCCCTTATTGCCAAGTGTTAGCACCAGGTTATAAGTCAACTACCTTGAGTATAGAGCATCTGAGCTGTAAAGTAAAGAAAAAACTCCAAAAAAAAAGATGCCCTTTCCAGGACACCTTCTCCAAATTATTCTGCTTCTTTAATCGTCACAACCTGACGTCCTTTGTATGTGCCACAGCTGAGGCATACTCGATGAGGCATTTTAGGCTCGCGACAATTAGGACAAATATTCGCTGCAACGGCTTCCATACGCAGCCAGTTGGCTCTGCGCTTATTGACTCTAGCTTTTGAATGTTTTCTCTTTGGTACTGCCATGGTCTTTCCTCCTCTCTGGTGCGGTCTTTTCCGACACTTGTTGTAACAGTTTGCTTAAGGGAGCCAGTCGAATGTCAATATCAGGATCGGGGCACTCACAGGGGCCTT
>JAAYSR010000163.1 GCA_012518325.1 Bacillota bacterium | reverse complement strand
TAAAACCCTGGCAATACACTTTGGACTTGGAGATGGTCGAGTAATCGCGCTTTTGGCCATTGGTGCGTGTTAACTGTCTTAATCTACTCACGCCCGAGGAAGGCTAGGACAGGAAATCAGCCATATTTCGCTATTAATAAGTGAGAGAACCATTGATGGTGGAAATGTCGTGGGAATGGCTGGATCCACCACATACCATCAACATGACTGATGGCAAAATGGTTAGGGTATCCAATAAGCGGCGTCGCCACGTTTCTGATGAGTTTTCTTCTGAGATCCTTAAAGATCTAGTGGCCAAAGGATTTTCTGGCGATGAACTTCTTCGCCGCTTCGAAGTTGAACAGGCTGTACGAAGCGGTTTTGAACCGCTCCCTACAGCCTTTTTCCATCAGCCCTCTAAGGTCGCAGCAGCTTCCCCCACCAGTCCGTCTTCCCTCTGATAAAACCCGCTTTCCAACTGTTCGGCCTGCATGACTTCCTTCCCGTAGGTTTGCCTGAGCTGCAGACTGTAGACAACGGGGAAATACCTGAGAATAGATTCTTCCTTGTGGGCAGTCAGGCAAAGGAGTTGAATCTGGTTTGCCTTGGCCACTTCAAAGATAGGATCAAGGACATGGCCTGCAGAGGCTTTCCCGAAGGGATTGTCCGCCACCAATACCTTCCATGAGTTTGGTTTTCCTTCCATCTGCTGCCTGATATGGGCCAGCATTACCATGAACATCGTGATATAAGCGCTGTAATTCTCACCGCCGGACCAGCGGGATACGTCATCCCAAGGTGCATGGTGTAAACGCTGGTTGCGAATAAGCGATTCACTCCTGGGCTTGTACACCTGCACCCGGCAATTCTCAATAGGGGCGAGTACATTAAGCAGACTCCTGGTGCGGAGGAGATCACCAAGGCGGACATCTAATTCATCATCGTCCATTCCCTCCTGCTGCCAGGTCTGCATTTTCTCGATTACATCTGCCAGATACTGCTCCATACGAACTTTATTCTCTTCCTCGGAGTTCGTAGGCCAATCCATCACCAAAAGCTGCAGCGTACGCCCATAAAGGCCAATGCGGGAGTTCTTCGGGATCTCCAGGATGCTTTCGTAGATCGTAAGTGCCCTGCGGGTACAGAGATTGACCAAATGGGCGAAATTCTGTTCGCTCTCAGCCAACAGTTTCTGGTACTGCACTCTGTAAGCTGCAATCGCTTCAAAAATGCGCAGAAACTGCGTCTCGACAAAGTCATAGTCATAGAGCCTGCCTTCGGCCACAATACTATGGATCTCCCGGACAAATTGTCGTACCCGCGTGTTATTCGTCTTCTCCAGCTCCTCCCGGTACCGGTGGAAGGCCTGATTGACCTTGAGCTTGTGTGTCTCAACCTCCCCGCTAGCCTGATGGCGCTGCTCTTGCACCCGGCGCACCGCCGCCCGGGGCCGGAGCCCATATGCTTGCCACTCCTCCCAGCTTAGCGGGGAAACCTGCCTCCACTGCGCCTCCACCAGATCTTTGCTGCTTTCCAGAATCTGATCATAGGCTTCTTGGTTTTCCAGCCGCCAGGCAGCAAGCTCGTTCTGCTTTTCCACAAGCCCATGCAGCGTACTTTGCACCTGTTCCAGCCAAGTTTCAAATGCATGCAGCTCCTCTGCGTGGATGGCTTTATCATAGCTTAGATAGGGGTTCTTTCCATAGGAATTTTGAATCCCTTCTGCCAAGGCCGAAACCAGCTCCTGACAGGTGCTGACATATCCACGGGCAGTCCACCAGGTTTCTTTGCAGGCAGCTGCCTCAGCCTGGGTATCCTTGAGGTCCAGATCAACTTTGCGGAGCTCTGCATGGGAAACAGTCCGCTCCTCTTCTGCAAGCCACTCCATGGGCACGTTACGCCTGGCAATCGCCTCCTTAGCAGCGTCTGCCTCAGAAGCAGCACGCCGGCAGAGATCTTCCAGATCCCGGCGATCACTTTGGCGTCCCCTCAGTTTCTCCTGGATCCCAGCGACCTGTCCCTTCACCTGCTCGTACGCTGCGTCGGTTTCCCGCTGACCCGCCCAGTCTAAGCTATAGGCTGCAAAGTCATGGTGATGGGATTCCAGGTCAGCCTGCCGACTTTCCAGTTCCCGTGTCAGCTGGGCCTTTTGCCCATGAAGGCTGGCGACTTCCCCATCCCAGCGTGCAATCTGCGTCTGCAGCAAAGCGATCTCACTCTGCAGGAACTCCCGCTTGCCTCTTTGCTCAGCATATTCACCATGGAGAAGCAGAAACTCAGCTAGGACCTCCAGGTATTTCTCCACCTGCCGCTGCTGTGCACTGAGCCTGTCAAGGACGGCTTTGGCTTCCCTCAGCTGGCCTGTAAGAGCTGCCTGTTCACTGGCGAGCTCCTGGATCTGTACTTGGTTTTCGTCGATAGCGATCTGCAAGTCCTCTGCTTCTTTCCGCCAGGAGTTGACAAGCTCGAGGGAATAGTCGTGGAAAAAACTTTCCACCTGGCCCCTGAGATAGGTGAACTCTTCGGCCTGCTGCCGCAATTCCTGCAAACGCCCTTTTTCAGCTTCGATCTGCCCTGCCATCTTGGCCTTGAATTCTGAAAAATACCTCTCTGATGTATAGAGCTGGAATTCGTCGCTGAGCAGAGTATAAAGCTCTTCGGGGAGAATGCTCTGCAGGCTCTCACCTTCTCCTACTTGACCAGGCGTTAAGCTTTGCCGCACCAAAAAGAGCAGGGGGAAATCTGCCGGAAGATCCCGCAGTGATCTGGCCGCCTGCCGCACCGAATGAAGCTGGCCCTTTTCGACGACAATACAGAAGGGCAAAAGGGGATGGTTGTTCAAGTACTCTTCCCGCTCCTTGCCAGAGGCGGGATGGGCGGCGAGCCATTCACTGCCGAGGAGCACAGGCAGCCCCCTTGCGGCCAGTTCCTGCTTAACCTGGAGCATTACAGGATGGGGCAGGTACGAGTCCCTGCTTTGCAGCAATGCCCACTTCTCTTCTCGATTAGCCAGGCTGGCCTGGGCTAAAATCAAATCCTGCTGGCTCTCTTCCCAAAGCTGGCGAACTTTCAGAATGATGGAATCCCGGTGCTCCAGTACAGGTAACTGAAAGATGGAACGAGCAGCTAAGAGCGCCCCTACCTGTTCGGCCCTCTGTTCGTAGTTTACCAGCTGATCTCGGACCTTCTCCAGACTTGCGCCCAGGTCCCGCTCCGCAAGGTGAAGTTCAAGGTGCCTTTCTTCCCGCTGGGCCAATTGCTGTTCAGCCTTTTCCACCCACATCCTTACATCCAGCAGTCGCTTCTCTGTCTCGGTCAGCTTTTCAAGATAAAACTCCTTAGTCGAGGCAGGGTCTTCCTTGGAGAACTCCGGAATTGATTCGCTAAGCTCCCGCTGGCGTTTGCTGTAGCGATCCAGCCAGGCTATCATGCTGCCCTGTTCCAGGTGCAAATCAGCAAGCTGGCTTTGTTGGTCTTCTTTGGTTCGGGTGATTTGCTTTAGGAGTTCTTCCACCTCCAAAACTTGCCCTTGAACCGCCTCAATCTGGTTTGTCAGCTTGTGGTTTTCTGTCTGCCAGGCCCAAGCCATCTCAGCCTTGGCATGAGCGAGCTGTTCCAAAAGTTCAGGCTCAGCCACATCTAAGGCTTCCAAGCGGGCGTTATACTCGGCGAGCTCACCTTCTGCCTTGAGCAGCCGGCTGTAATGATAGAGGGCGTGAAGCTGATTTGCCCTTGTTTCCAATTGGCTTGATCGTTCCTCCGCTCCTTGGTATTCCCGGTGCCTTTCTTCCGCTTTT
>JAAYSR010000162.1 GCA_012518325.1 Bacillota bacterium | reverse complement strand
TTGACATTAATTGTGCGAAAATATATAATTAACACTATACGGAAAGATTTTTCTGCGAAAATAGAGAGGTGAACAAAAAATGCTAGACAGGATGAAGCAGTATTTGCAGTCGCTTCAGCAGATTACGGCCGATGTAAACTTTTCCGAGTTAAGTGAATCCCTTCGCACCGCAATGGGGGAGGGGAGCGTGTACATTCTGGGCAGGAAGGGCAATGTACTGGGTTACGCATTGGAAGAAGGCTTTGACAGCACCCCGTTTGATTCCGACTGGCTCTTTACGGGTGTAGCATCTTCTGCCATTCAAAGCCTGGCCAACCGAGTGGCTGACATCAGCATTCAAGAAGGGCCTAATGGTGAAGCAATCATGGTTACACCCATCATCGGCGGTGATGAAAGGGTCGGTTCGGTTCTCTGCGTTCGTCGCACTGGGCAATACAGTGACGAAGACATGGATATAGCAAGCATCGCAGGAGTTACTCTAGGAATGATCATTTCTCGTGTTATTCATGAAAGGCAGGAAGATAAAGCAGCACAGACCAGGGCTGCCCGTTCTGCCATTAACAGCTTATCGTACTCAGAAATTCTAGCCATGCAGAAAATCTTTGCAGAACTTGACGGTGATGAAGGGCTGCTTGTCGCAAGCCGCATTGCCGATGAAGCTGAAATCACCCGCTCTGTTATCGTGAACGCCTTGCGCAAACTGGCATCAGCGAATGTCATTGAATCGAGGTCCTTGGGTATGAAGGGGACCTACCTGCGGGTACTCAACCCTGAAATTCGCAAGGAATTTGAGAAGCAATGGTTTTCAGAACCAAAATAGTAACACTCTTCCTCCAAAGGGTCTGTGCAGCCGGCACAGACCTTTTTCATTCGTCAGTGGGCAGGGTTCGCGCCCTGGTAATGGTTCCAGGCGAAAACTTGCGATTGATGGAGTCCATCAACTCACTAACCTGATCAGCTGTCTGAACGTCCTGGGAAAACAGCGTCAGCTGGGCCTCGTGGGAAAAGTTGCTCACTGTCACACCCAGGAGCCTGATCGGCTGCAGCTTAATTTGTTCCAAAAGGTGTAAAGCTTCTCTAAAAATGGTATCATCATCATTGAAGGAATGACTCAGTGTGTGGGAACGGGTAATTGTCCTGAAATCATAAAAACGCACTTTAATAGAAACGGTGCGGGCGAAAAGCTGTTGCTTCCTGAGGCGCCAGCCCACTTTCTCGACCATTTGGGCCAGTTGGCGGCGGAGAAAAGCCAGGCTTTCCTGGTCTTCGTCGAAGGTGATTTCATGGCCGATGGACTGTGCCTGAGTTTCTGGAATGACAGGACGATCATCGATCCCCCGGGAGAGGTAGTAAATCTGCGACCCAAGGGCAGAGCCCACATTTTCCTGCAGCCATTCCAGGGAGTGGGGTAAGATATCCCGGACATAATGCAGGTTGAGTTTGTGCAGGACGGCTTCGGACTTCTTGCCTACGCCCCATAACCTGCCTACCGGCAGATCACGGAGAAAGTCCTGAACTTCCTCGGGGCGAAGCACAAAGAGCCCATCCGGTTTTTGCCAGTCCGATGCCAGTTTGGCCAGGAACTTATTGGGGGCAATCCCTACCGAGGCAGTAAGGCCGGTCTTGGCCCTGATCCTGTCTTTGAGAGCTTTGCCCATTTCCTCTAGGCTGGTATAGAAATGCTCGCAGCCGGTCATGTCCAGGAATGCTTCATCGATAGAAAGAGGTTCTACAACAGGTGAGAATTCAGGGAAAATGTCCTGGATCTGGTCAGAGATTTCCTTGTAGCGGGACATGCGCCCCGGGATAAAGATGCCTTCTGGACAGAGCATGACTGCTTTAGAGATCGGCATGGCACTGCGTACTCCAAATCTGCGGGCCTCATACGAGGCGGTAGAGACAACGCCCCTTGGAGAATCCTTGCGGCCGCCAATGATCAAAGGCTTCCCTGCATATTCCG
>JAAYSR010000161.1 GCA_012518325.1 Bacillota bacterium | reverse complement strand
TCGCCTATGTTGACAAGAACGTTTGCATGGTTATATAATAGTTGTGGAGGTAAAGGCGCCGTAAACTTCCGCTAAGAACGTGTTGAAACCGGTCTCAAGACAGATTTGCAGCAGTTTTTCCAGTTGGTACGTTGTTGAACAAGATAGTGGTTGTGTGATTAAGTACGGACAAAAAGCTTTTTTTGTTCGTAATTAATCAAAATTAAAGAGGAGGTAATTGAATGAAGAGGAGAGTATCCGCTTTTCTTGTGCTCCCGCTACTACTCTTGCTCGTGTTTACCGCAGCAAACGTCTACGCCGTAACTGAGGTAGGCACACCCCGTCGGGAAACGCTGATTGTTGAAACCCAAACGCCAACTGACGTTCCCGGGCAGTTCAACTCCTACATGCAGGGGACACAAATGGGCTTTGGTATCCATCAGCTCATGTCAGCTATGATGTGGGAAATGGATACTGTCAAGGGTGAACAGTTCGGCGAAGTGGCTGCAGGGTTCCCTGAGTCCAATGAGGATTTCACAGAACATATTGTCAGAATCCGCGAGGGCATTCGCTGGTCTGACGGTGAAGAGCTCAACGCAGACGACGTTGTCTTCACCTTCAATATGATCATGGATAATCCAGGCATCGGAGCCAGCGCTTACTACAATACAGTGTTTGAGTCTGTAGAGAAAGTTGACGATTACACAGTTCGTATTAAGACCCGTGAATCGTTCCCCCGCCTTGCATTGCGGTTCGGTGTAACGATTTGGGGTAATGACTTGCGTATTGTACCTGAGCATATCTATTCCAAGGTCGATGATGTAACAACCTTCAAAGACAGCAATCCTGTGGTAGCCGGACCATACACAGTCCATTCCTATGACCCGCTGGGCAAATGGGTTCTGTATGAGCGCAGAGAAGACTGGCAGTACAGTACCGTCGGCGTAGTAACGGGCAAGATGCCTCAGGCCAAATACGTACTGTTCAAGTATGTAGGCGATGACACAACCCGCCAGATGGCAATGGTCAACAACGAAGTTGACATCCTTTGTGAAGTGACTCCGGAAATGGTAGAAGTAATGACTGCCATGAACCCGAACATTGCTTGCTGGTATAAGGACTTCCCCTATGCTACAAGTGATGACCCATGCTCCAAGGGAATTGCCTTCCAGATGGCCAAAGAGCCTTTCGACAACCCTGACTTCCGCTGGGGTATTGCCTTGGCCATGAATTTTGATGAGATTTCTCTCAACATCTTTGACGGTGTAGGCCGTGCGAGTGCGCTGCCAATTCTGACCGCCACGAGCGCAATGCAGGAACTGTACTACATCCCGCTGCTGCCCTGGCTCGAAGAGTTCGAATTGGATCTCGGCGACGGCACAACCTTTAAGCCTTTCGACCCCGACTATGCCTACAGAATGGCTGAAATACTCAGGGCTCAGGGCTACGATGTACCGACTGAGCACGATGAGCTGATCGACATGTTCGGTATCGGCTGCTGGAAATACGCTCCTGACGTAGCTGAAAAGCTGTTTATCAAGGCCGGCCTTGAGAAGAGGACTGACGGATGGTACTTCAAGGGCGAACCCTTCACCATCAACATGACCTACCTGGCTGACACTGAAGCACAAGCAGGACGCGGCTTGATTGCAGCCTACGACCAGCTGGTCAAATTCGGCTTCAACTGCAACCTTGCCAGCGAAAGCAGTGCTACCTGGGACAGCAACGCTGCTACCGGCAACTTCGAAATCGCCGGCTACTGGCCGACAGGCGGTATCACCAGAGACCTCTATTCGCAGATCAGCGGTTGGGATGCAGACCTCATCGTTCCCCTCGGCGAGCGCGGCTCCGGCCAAGGTTCCCGCTGGCGCAATGAAGAGGCAACCCGCATCATCCATGAGCTGGCTAAAGTATCTCCTGACAGTGATGAGTCCTATGAGCTGGGCATGGAGTTCATGAAAGTGGCCATTAAGGATCTGCCGTTTATCGGCTTCCACTCTGGTGTGAAGTTTGTACCCACCAACAGCACCTACTGGACCAACTATCCAAGTGCTGAAAACCCATACAATGGTCCCTGGTGGTGGTGGAGCTGCTTCAAGTACATCACAACTGAGATTACTCCTGTTCAGTAAGTTGATCTTTGCCTGAAAGACTGGGCGCACCAAGACACGTGCTGTCGCCTATCCATGATAGCACGTGTCTTTTTTAGAACCAGAGGGAGTAAATGTAGAGTGTGAGTAAGGGAGTGAAACAGTTGAAATTCTCTAAGTACTTAGGCCTGCGTATCCTAACTTGGGCCTTGACCATCTGGATTGGCGTAACATTCATCTTTTTTGTGCCCCGTATGTTTCCCTCTGATCCTGTGGAAAACATGATTGGACGAATCCAATCGCGCTCGGGGCAAATGGATCCTGTTGAAATGGAGGCCCTCCGCAAGACACTGCGTGTCCAGTTTGGCCTGGAAGGCTCTCTGATGGAGCAATATTTGTCCTTCCTGAAAAAGGGCTTGCTTCAGTTTGACTTTGGACCGTCTTTAATGAGCTTTCCTACCCCTGTGGGGGATATTATCAAGACCTACCTTCCTTATACCTTAGGGTTGATGCTGGTGACAACGGTGATGGCCTGGCTGATTGGCAATTTCATAGGCCTACAGGCAGGTTTTCGCAAACACCGGCTGTCCTCTAAGATCCTGGAGGCAGTTGCCATTTGCATCTATCCCGTACCTTACTTTATTGTGGCGCTTATTCTTCAGATCGTTTTTGCATTTATCCTAAATTGGTTTCCGCTGCAATCAACGATTGTCACTATGGGCGGCTTCGGCATGTTCATTCGATCGCTGATTCGGGCTTCTATCCTGCCTGCCATTTCGCTGCTTCTTCTAGGCACAGGCTGGTGGATTATATCGATGAAATCTCTTTCCGGCACTGTAGCTGAAGAGGATTTTGTGTTGTATGCCCGCTACAGGGGGCTGCCTGAAACAAGAATCGGCCGGAGCTATGTCCTGCGCAACTCTATCATAACGCAAGTTACAGCTTTAGCCATGAGCCTGGGCGGTGTTTTCTCCGGATCGATCATGACAGAAATCATCTTTGGGTATCCCGGCGTTGGAACGCTGATTCAGAAAGCTATTCTGCAGTCGGATTACAATATGATCCTGGGCTGCATCACCATCTCCATTGTAGCGATTTCCACCGCAACCCTGATTGTGGACTTGATCTACCCACTGATTGATCCCAGAATTCGCTACAGCTAGAAGGGATGTGAGGACATGAAAAAGTTTTGGAAACACGCCAACGGCCGTCTGAAGGTCGGCATCATAGTAACCCTTATCTTCCTATTTCTTGGTTTTGTGGTTTACAATATCCCCCACGTCAATCCTTTCAGCTACAACACCTATGGACGGAGGCTGCCTCCTTCCCTGGAGCACCCCTTCGGCACAACCAGCATGGGCCAGGATATCTTTTGGCTCCTGATTGAGGCGATTCACAACTCCCTGGTCATCGGTTTTATTGTAGCCTTTATCGGAACTGTGGTCGGGGTCTTTGTAGGTTTGCTGGCCGGCTTCAGCGGCGGCTGGCTGGATCGAATCCTGATGGTGATTACAGACACCTTCGTAGTAATTCCTTCCCTGCCTATTCTGGTTTTAATGACCTCTCTGATGCGGGGATCAGCCACTGTGATTCTAATGGCTTTGGTGCTTGCCATGTTTGCCTGGGCCTGGCCCAGCAGGCAGATTCGCTCTTTGGCCCTTTCCATCAAAGAGAGGGACTTTATCCATACGGCCTGGTTTTCCGGGGAAGGCACTGTGCAAGTGATTGTGACCGAGATCTTGCCCTATGCCCTGACCTGGTCGCTGTCAAACTTTATGAATGCGACTCTGGCTGCAATTGCCTCTGAGTCGAGCCTGGCGGTACTGGGTCTTTCGCCTGCCAACCTGATCTCACTGGGCAACATGATTCAGTGGGCGAGGGAGCGAAACGCCATCTTCACCCAGCAATGGAACTGGATAGGTCCGCCCATTGTAGCCACAGTGCTGCTGTTTATCGGCTTATTCCTGCTGATCACTGGGTACAATGACTACTTGTCCATGAAAAGGGGTAGGTAAGGATGCTGAAAGTCGAGAACCTTTCCACATCATACAAGACGATAGATGGCGATGTGCAGGTTCTGCAGAACCTGAACTTCGAGATTTACGAGAACGAGATCTTCGGCATCGCCGGCGAGTCTGGCTGTGGAAAGACAACACTGTTAAAGGTTCTGTATGATATCATAGATTTTCCCCTCCAGATCGAACAGGGGCGGGTGGTCTTGAGCGGAGAGAAGAACGGCAAGCCTTTCTCTTACGAATCCGGCAGGATCCGTGACGCTTGGTGGAAGCACATATCCTATGTCCCCCAGGCGGCCCAAAGTGTGCTGAATCCAATCACACGGCTTAAGAGCCAGTTCTTAGACTCCATCCCGGAGGAAGACAGGAAGAACGAAACTGAGGAGGAGACCCTGAAGCGGGTTGCCGACTACCTGGAAGAGCTCAGCCTCTCCAAGGATCTTCTGGACGCATTTCCCTTCCAGCTTTCCGGAGGAATGAGGCAGAGAGTAATTATTGCACTGGCAACTTTCATGTCGCCCAATGTGGTGCTCGCCGACGAGCCCACCACGGCCCTCGATGTTGTAGTCCAGCGAGGCATTTTGATGATGCTGATGCGCCTCCAGCGGGAGCTGAAGAACACCCTGGTTGTGGTCAGTCACGACATGGGGGTTCACTATCAGGTGACGACCCGCATGGGGATTATGTATTCAGGCAGTTTTGCCGAACTTGGCAGGACAGATGAGATTTTTGAGGATCCGATTCATCCCTACACCCAAATGCTGATCGGGGCGCTTCCTCGGGTGGGAGATTCCCGCGCCAGGGTGGGTATTCCCGGACGTCCGCCGGCGCTGACTGATCCGCCGCCGGGCTGCCGCTTTGCCCCTCGCTGTCCCCATGCCGTCAAGAGGTGTACCGAGGAAATTCCAGAGTTTAGAGAAGTTCGCCCTGGGCGCTTTGCCGCCTGCCATTTCGCTGGAGAGGGGGAGCGTGATGACACAGAAGCTGTTGGAAGTTAAGAACGTAACCAAGATATTCCGCATCGGAGGCTTGATCCGGGGGAAGAGGCTGGTCGCGGTAGATGATGTATCCCTGGAAATTGAACGGGAAAAACCGGTGATTTTATCCATTGTAGGTGAGTCTGGGTGCGGGAAATCCACACTCTGCCGCATGCTGCTCAGGATCCACAAGCCCGATATGGGGGACATCGTGCTGTCGGGTTCGTCCTATGCAGACAGGAAAAACTATGATCCGACACGTTTTCGCCTGGATGTCCAGCCGATCTTCCAAAACCCCTATGAAGCGTTTTCCGCTCGCAAAAAGGTTGACACCTACCTTTACAATACCGCGCTCCGCCTCGGGATTGCCAAGAATCGTAAAGAAGCGGATGAACGCATCGACGAGGTGCTAAAGAGCGTGGGCATGTCCCTGTCGGTGGTTAAGGGCAAGTATCCCACCCAGTTCTCAGGCGGGGAGCTGCAGAGAATTTCCATTGCCCGGGCGTTGATTACCCGGCCTAAGCTGATCATCGCTGACGAGCCGGTTTCCGCAGTGGACGCTTCTTTGAAAATGAATATCGTGAACCTGTTTAAAGAGCTGAAAGATGAGTACAACGTGTCCTTTATCTATGTCACCCACGATCTTTCCACAGCCTACTATGTATCAGACTATATGGCCACACTCTACCGGGGCAGCCTGATTGAGTACGGACCGGCGAGGGAGATTATGGACAATCCTGCCCATCCCTATACGGAGCTTTTAGTAAACGCAGTGCCCAGAGTTGGGGAGAAATGGGATGAGGAACTGGTGATGCCGGACATGGAGGAAAAGGAATACGCCATCACCTACTGTAAGTTCGCCCCCCGCTGCCCCTACGCCACGGACATCTGCCGGAAGCAGAGACCGGAGATGAGGGAGTTCGGAGCCCGGAAAGTGCTCTGCTATCACCCTCTGTTTGAGGGACAGTCCCTCACACAATTTGACGAATATCGGACTTCCGGGTCATAAGGCCCGGAAGTATTTTGGGTAGAATAATCAGAAGATTAGGAATTGAGGAAGGGTTTTGGCGGGAAATCTCGAAACTGTTACTAGCAGCAAGTTGGGAAAGGGAGATAGAATGCCACGCAAGCCACGCATCTGGTACCCTGGTGCAACGTATCACATTACCTGCCGGGGGAATCATCGCAGGGAGATATTTAGAGATGACCAGGACCGCATGGTTTACATGCAGCAGCTCCTTCGGGCTAAGGAGGACCACAAATGCTCGATTTTGTCTTACTGTCTTATGACAAATCATGTCCATTTGCAGGTAGAGACGTCTGATGTTGAGATCTGGAAGATGATGAAGCAGCTGAACATGAAGTATGTTATCTACTTTAATGCCAAGTACGACTTGGTGGGACGTCTTTTTCAGGACAGGTACCGGGCAGAGCTGATTGAGGAAACTGCCTATAGTATAAGAACAAGCCGCTATATCCACCTAAATCCCGTTGTGGCAGAAATCGCAGAACACCCACTGGACTATCCATGGAGCAGCTACAGAGACTATGTGGGTTTGCGGCGGACCAACTTAGTTTCTCCCGAGAAAATCTTGAGTTTTTTCGAGGGCGATGCTCTGAACTATCAGGAGTATGTTGAGAGCGTTCTGAAGAACGGCTCGTTAGATTCTAGCGGACGATAGAACAGAAGACTTTGGATCCCTGCTGCTCTAAGCAGGGGTTTCTCTTTTGTGTTCCTTTTCCGTATAGGACGCGTCCCGCGGCAAAATGCGTTTTGAAAAGGGCGACGTGTTACGAAAAAGTACGAAATTTACGTAGAAAAATGAAGGATTTCTTTGCATTACGTCGAAATTCTGTTCCCATAAAGGAGAACAACAAGGCCAGTATGATAGGGGTGAGAGAAAAGCCGGGCAATCCGTGAAGTCTGTTTGGTGTTCTACTTAGATAAATTGGCAGATAGACTTTACATGAGGATTGATTGAACAATCAAGGGGGAGGATGTATGGAACTTAGATCATTGTTCATGCGGCAAGCGATCATGCGAAAAGTCCTGATCAGTTTGCTGCCAATTCTGCTCTTTGCAGTCTATTCCTTCGGGCTGCGCATTTTAGTGGTCTTAGCTGTGGTAACGGCGGCCGGTGTCTTGACGGAGTATCTGATTTTGCGCTTCATGAAGCGGGGTGCCCCGTTCAAGATTCCTGAGGCGATTTTCGTGTCCTGTGTCCTGTTTACCCTGATTCTGCCCTCCACTGTGCCATTGTGGGTGGCGGCGCTGGGCATAGCCTTTGGCATATTCTTTGGGAAAGGGGTTTTTGGCGGCTTTGCCAAGAATATCTTTAATCCAGCCTTGGTTGGCCGCTGTTTTGTGTTTATCTCTTTTCCAGCCTCGATGACGGTAACTTGGGCAAGGCCCTTCCAGGGGTTTCCAGGCGGTTTTGTGCGCTACAGCGTCGGAGCTGATGCTGTTTCTGCCGCTACGCCTTTAGTCCAGTCAGGCATCGAGCTTTCTCGCTTGTTCTTAGGCCGCATACCTGGGTCAAGCGGCGAAATCAGCTCTCTCTTGATTCTCTTGGCAGCAGCCTATCTGGTCTACACCAAGACGGCGTCATGGCGCATCATGCTCTCTGGAACCATAGCCTACCTGGGGTTAGGCACTGTTTTGCACATGGCTGGTGCCCTTCCGTCCACACCGCTGGTGTCGATTCTCTCAGGCGGCTTTTTGTTTGCCATTGTTTTTATGGCGACTGATCCCATAACTGCCCCGCGGGACAAGACGGCCCAGGTTTTCTTCGGTGTGCTGATCGGTCTTTTGGCTTTGACCATCCGCACCTTTTCTGTATTCCGCGAAGGGGCGATGTTTGCAGTTCTCTTGGGCAACACCTTTGGACCCTTGATTGAGATGCAGGTCAAGCAATTTGCGGCGCGAAGGAGGATGGTCCATGAACAAGGATAGCTACGTATACACTATTGTCTTCACATTCGTGTTGACAGCTTTCTTTGCCACGATACTCGCGGTGACGCAAGCTTACTTCCTGCCGGCTATTACCGAAAACGAAACAAAGGTCGAGCGGAAAGCCATCCTCAAGGTCTTGGGCCTTCCTGAGGACGCATTGCCGACATTCGATGAACAAGTGGTACCTGCCCTGGCCAGTGATTTGAACATATATGCTACCCTTGATGCGGACGGGGAGCCGTTAGGCTACGCCTTTCCCCTCGACGGCCAAGGGCTGTGGGGCTCGATTCGCGGCTACATCGGAATTTCAGCTGAGTTTGACCGCCTGCTGGGCTTGGAGTTTATAGAGCAGAATGAGACCCCCGGCCTGGGCGGCAGAATCGATGAAGCCTGGTACAAAGAGCAGTTTGCAGGAGTACCGCTGGCGCAAGGCCAGGCGATCGCCTACGGCGACGGGCTGGACAGTATTACAGGTGCTACAAGCAGTTCCAATGCTGTGCTCGGCATCCTCAATGCCACCATTGAAAGAGTCATGACGGAACACAAGGAGGTGCTGGCAAAATGAAGAAAGGTGCAGTTAAAGCCCTCTTTATACGCAATATTTGGGATGAGAACCAGGTCTTACGACAGATTCTTGGAATCTGCTCTTTGCTTGCTGTAACCAATCAGCTGACCAATTCGCTGGTTATGGGTATCGGCCTAATTTTTGCAGTCGCCCTCTCCAGTCTGACAATCTCGGCTCTGAGGAACTATATTCCCCATCGGGTGCGGATGATTGCCCAGACCTTGATTATTGCAGCCTGGGTTATCCTCTTTGATATTATTCTCAAAGCGGTGCTGCCCGATATCAGCCGGGCCCTGGGGCCTTATGTGGGCCTGATTATCACCAACTGCATTATTATGGGAAGGGCTGAAGCCTTCGCCCAAATGAACCCTCCGCTGGAGTCCCTCTTGGACGGTGTCTTTGCCGGCTTGGGCTACACCATTGTGCTGGTGATCATCGCCTTTGTCCGTGAGCTGTTGGGTTTTGGCACGATCCTCGGCGTTGACGTGAACTTTATCGGGTTCGAAACCTGGACCATTATGGTTATGCCCCCTGCCGCGTTTTTCCTGGTCGGGGTGATGATTTGGATCGTTAACAACGTTGTCGCACGCAAGCAGGCTGGAGGTGGAAAGCGTGGGTAGTGCACCGGCTATCAGTCCATTTGTGATCTTTCTTGCATCGATTTTTACCAGCAACATGGTGCTTTCGAATTTCCTGGGCATGTGCTCCTTTATTTCCGTTTCGTCGGAATACAAAACGGCGACGGGTTTAGGGAAGGCAGTGCTTTTGGTCATGGTGTTTACCACCGTAATTAACTGGCTCCTCTACCACTACGTGATGGTTCCGCTGGGGCTCGACTATTTGCGCTACCTGCTGTTCATCATAGTTATAGCAGCCACTGTGCAGATTATTGAAATGTTTCTGGACCGCTACCTGACAGATCTGCATATGAAGCTGGGTATCTTCCTGCCTTTGATTACAGTAAACTGCGCTATTCTTGGTATCAGCCTGTTTATGATCATTCGCAGCTACAGTTTTCTGCAGACTGTGCTATTCGGCATCGGCAGCGGACTAGGCTGGTGGCTGGCCATTGCTGCACTGGCTGCCATTCGGGAAAAAATGGCCGGCAATGAACTGCCTCCAGGCCTAGCAGGACCGGCCATCACCTTCATAATTACCGGGATTATGGCCCTGGCTTTCGTTGGCTTTTCCGGAATTTTTATGGTGATGTAGTGTTACAGGCAACTGCAGCTAGCTGATTAGAAACGGAGTGAGGTCTATGACAGTTTTGTTTACAGTGCTTAGCCTGTCTGTCCTGGCAACAGTCCTGGCGGGCCTGGTCTCACTGGCGGATTTCCGGCTCAACAACTATGGTGTCTGTACCATCGACATCAACGACGGCTCCCGCCGCTTTGAGGTCAAGGGCGGTTCGAGCCTGCTTTCGACTTTGGCGAGCCAAAAGGTATTTATTCCTTCTGCCTGCGGGGGCAAGGCCACTTGCGGCCTGTGCAAAGTGACTATGCTGGAGAGTGTGGGACCGATTCTTCCCACGGAAGAACCCTATATTTCGGAAAAGGAGAGGGAGGCAGGGGTTCGCCTTGCCTGCCAGGTGAAGGTCAAACAGGATCTGAAAATCAAGATTCCAGAAGAGCTGTTTAACATTAAACAGTATCGGACCAGGGTCGCGGAAATCGTCCAGCTCACCCATGATATCAAGCAGTTCCGCTTTGAGCTGCTAGAACCGAAAACGATCGACTTTAAAGCAGGCCAGTACATCCAAATAGACAGCAAACCCTATGACAAAGTAAGGGAGGCAGTCAGCCGAGCGTATTCTATATCTTCTGTTCCGTCCGAGAAGAATATCGTGGAGCTCATTATCCGGCTGGTGCCCGGCGGCATTTGCACCACCTTTATGCATGAACATGTCAGTGAAGGAGATGAGATTACCTTTGCCGGCCCCTTCGGAGATTTCTACCTGCGGGACGGTGCAGATGAGCTGATCTTCATCGCCGGAGGTTCCGGACTTGCGCCCATCCGTTCCTTGGTTCTTGATATCCTGGAAAAGAATCTCGATAAGAAGATGAAGTTCTTCTTTGGTGCGGTGCGCAGGCGGGACCTTTACTACGTAGATTTCTTCCAGGAATTAGAGCGGAAGTACAGCAACTTTGAGTACATCCCCGCCTTGTCCGGGGCAGCGCCTGAAGATGAATGGGAGGGCGAAACTGGGCTGATTACAGACGTTGTGGCTCGGCATGTGCCTGATGGCGTTAACAGGCAGGCATATCTCTGCGGCAGCCCGGGGATGATCAACGCATGTGTCAATGTGCTGACAAAGATTGGTTTCGACCGCAGTGCCATATTCTTTGATGAGTTTTAGGGGGAATGAAATATGAAACAAGGACCGGACCTCAAGCGGATTGAGGATAATATGCGTTCAGGTCTCCTGGCAGCCCACCAGTTTCTAGGCACCGACTTGCGCACCCTTGCCGACATCATTTTCCAGGATAGGCTTCTGCTGGAGCCGCTGGGTTTGACTGCTCGGGCCATTGCTGAACGGATGCGCTATTT
>JAAYSR010000160.1 GCA_012518325.1 Bacillota bacterium | reverse complement strand
TTGTTGTGCTTAAAGGCAGATTTTTTACATGAGCAGATTTATTGCCCGAATCTCCTTGTAAAATTTCGCCTTTCTGCACGAGCGACGTCAAGATGGTGTTGTTCGTCTCTTCTTTTGAGAGGAGATCGGCTTAGGGAGAAGATGCCTTTCTGTTTGTTACCTTCCTGATATTCCGTGAACTGATGAGGAATTAAGCGTATGGGCAGACATGAAGCAGGGCTTCACTGCAATGAAGCGCAACAAGCCGCTAATGGCTGTCTTTCTTCCCATGCTGCTGATGACGATTATCTACAGATGCCAATTGGCTTGCTCATTGCAGGCCCAGCCGTGGAAATTATCGGCATTGACACATGGTTTTTCTGGTCAGGCGCAGCACTGATCGGAAACTCTGTCCTTTGCCTCATCCTGACTAGGCCCTATGCCAAAGAGACCATGAGACCTGAGACGCCGCCCACAGGGGGGCTTTCCTAATATGAAAAGGCCTCCACCCGCGGGTGGAGGCTTTATGTTTTGCTAATCCTGATGCTAGGCGCCCCGGTCTGCTGCTGCCGCAACCTGATCGATTTCGGAGCCCACATTGAAGCAGGCTACAAAGTGATCCGGCGCAACTTCCTTTAATGCAGGGATACCGTCCCGGCAGTGCTTTGTTGCCTCGAAGCAGCGGTTCACAAAGCGGCATTCCTCCGGCAGATTGACGGGGCTTGTGATTTCCCCCTTCAGGGAGATCTTTTCCCGTTTCCGGCTGAGGTCCGGCACCGGAATGGCGGAGAGCAGCGCCTTGGTATAAGGATGCAGCGGATTGTCGAAGAGCTCATCTGTTGGCGCCATTTCCACGATCTGTCCAAGATACATCACTGCAATCTTGTCGGAGAAGTGGTTGACTACTGACAAGTCGTGGGTGATGAAAATGTATGAAAGCCCGTATTGGTCCTGGAGTTCCTTCAGCAGATTGAGGATCTGGGCCTGAATGGATACGTCCAGGGCGGAAACCGGCTCATCGCAAATAATCAGCTGAGGTTCCATGGCCAGAGCCCGGGCAATCCCGATCCTCTGGCGCCGGCCGCCGTCGAGTTCATGGGGATAGCTGTTGATCAGCCTTTCTGCAAGGCCCACCGTTTCCATCAGCTCCAGCACCCTGTCTTCTATATCCCGCTTGTTTTTCAAGATTTTGTGCACCCTAAGAGGCTCTGCAATAATCTGACTGACTGTGTTTTTCGGGTCTAAAGACGAGAAGGGATCTTGGAAAATGATCTGCATATCCTTCCTCATCTTCCGCATTTCCCTGGAACTCAGTTTGGTAACATCAACACCGTTAAAGATTACCTCGCCGGATGTAGGCTCGATCAGCCTAAGTATGGATCTGCCCGTGGTTGATTTGCCGCATCCCGACTCTCCTACAAGGCCAAGGGTCTTGCCCCTTTCCAAGGTAAAGCTGATGTCATCTACAGCGTGCAGCGGTCCCCTGGATGTCTTGAAGTATTTTTTGAGATTTCGCACCTCTAAAATGACGTCTGACATCAGGAAATCCTCCTTTCAATGCGGAATCCCGGCCTTTCATAGGCAATGCACCTTACTTTGTGGGTATCGCTGACAGATTCCAGCCCGGGTTCCCGCTTGGTGCACTCTTCGTCGGCGTAATTGCAGCGAGGTGCGAAAGGACAGCCCGGCGGCAGATTTGTCGGATCAGGCATTAAGCCCTTAATGGGCTTGAGCATGCGCTGACGGTTGCGAATGTTGGGCAGGGAGTTGAACAGGCCTTCAGTGTAGGGATGCATGGTGTGATTGAATACATCCTCCAGCGTGCCCTGCTCCACAATCCGACCGGCATACATCACCATTACTTCGTCACAGACCTCAGCTACAATGCCAAGATCGTGAGTGATCATGATGATGGAGGTATCGTAC
>JAAYSR010000020.1 GCA_012518325.1 Bacillota bacterium | reverse complement strand
ATATTTTTGCCAAGAACAGCTTTACCGCTTATACAGATGAAGTAAAGACTGCCTTGAAAGAATTAGGCAGGAAGAAGGTTCTGGTTGTCGGGATGGAAACCCATGTCTGCGTTTTTCAGACTGTGAGGGACTTAATCAGCGATGATTACCAGGTCTTTGTGGTTAAGGACGCTGTTGCTTCCAGAACGAAGGTCAACTTTTTGAATGGGCTGGACCTGATGCAGGCACTCGGTGCGGTGATAACCAATACAGAGACTGCGGTCTTTGACCTGTTGAAGGTGTCGGGCACTCCCGAGTTCAAAGTAATGTCCAAATTGATTAAGTAGGAAAAGAGAGAAGAGCCTCGGCAGATGCCGGGGCTCTTCCCATGGAGGCTTAGTCTGACAGGGGGCTGACATACTTGGCGTTCTTCGTTCTATCCTTAAACTCAGCCTGTGCTGCCGCAACCAACGCAGGATCGTTCAACAGATCGTAGGCGATGCCTGTTAGGATCTGGGCAGCATAGTGCATGCCCTTGGTGCCCAGGGACGAGCCTGAGGCTGCAGTAGCCTGCCAGGAGTGTGCAGGCACCCCTAAAGGCCAGGCCGCGGTGAGAAAGAGGTTCATAGGCATGATCCAGGACACATCGCCGCTGTCTGAGGAACCGGAGACTATAACAGATTTCGCCTGCTGCGGGTCCAGGACCCCTTGATGGATACAGGGCTTTTCCTCATCCAACGCGATGAACTTTTGAATCTCGCCTTCCACCAGTTCGGGATCGAGGGATTCCTGGAGGGCCCTGGCGAATTCCAGCTCCTGTTCAGTATAGCTCGGCGGATCAATCTCAGTCATATTCTTATAAGTCAATTCATGCAGCACGCTGTTTGGCAGGAGGTGGTAGCAGCCCCCCAGGACGGTGTGTTCCACCCTGGTTTCGGTCATCAGCGCTGCGCCCTCCGCAATCTTTAAGAGCCGTGCGGTAATGCTTTCTACATCTCTTCTGTGGGGGGCCCTGATGTAGTACCAGGATTCCGCCTCTTCCGGGATGATGTTGGGCGATCCTCCTGCATTGGTGATGGTGTAATGGATCCTGGCATCGTCAATGACGTGTTCCCGCAAGTAATTGGCGCCGACATTCATCAGTTCCACTGCATCCAGGGCCGAGCGTCCCGATTCAGGTGACTGGGCCGCGTGGGCGGAGATCCCGTGGAATTTGAACTTGATGGAATTATTGGCTAGGTAGGCGCTTTCCAAGGCGGCATTCACATTCATGGGGTGCCAGCTCAAAGCCAGGTCGCAGCCTTCAAAAGCCCCGGCTTTGATCATCTTCACCTTGCCAATTAAGAATTCTTCCTCAGGGCAGCCGTAGAAGCGAATGGTTCCCTGTTTGCCAGTGTCCGCCAAGTACTTCTTGACCGCCAGTGCGGCACCTAGGGCAGCCGCACCCAGCAGATTGTGTCCACAGCCATGTCCCGGCCCATGCTTTGCCACTGGATTCGGTTTGGTATCCACAGCCTGGGAAAGGCCGGGCAGTGCATCATATTCAGCCAGCACCGCAATTACGGGCGAACCGCTGCCGTATTCGCCAATGAAGGCGTGGGGCATCTCAGGGCCGACTTCCCGGATCAGAAAGCCATGTTTGCTCAGCACTTTTCTATAGAGGTCTGCCGATTTCGCTTCTTCTCCGGACAGCTCCGGGCGGTTCCAGATCTCTAGGTTAACCTGGTTGACTTCATCGCCAATTTCGTCCAGATAGCGAATCAAATCTGTTTTTTTCACTTCTTCGCTCCCTCCCTGCTTTCCCGTTTATGCATGACGGCGGCGATGGCTATTGTGCCGAAAACCGCGCAGAGGGTGATCAAATAGGTTGGCCTGCCGGGCAGGAAATCAAACACTCCGCCATTGATGGCCAGTGTGAGGGCAAGTGCAATGCCCAGGGCTATGGGCGCCAGTTTAAACTTGACCATGGCAAACTGCACAAAGATGGCTCCGAACAGAGACGGCAGCAGATAGTCAAAAGCCTCAACAACATTTGCCGGCAGCCGTGCCAGCAAAGTGCTTCCTGCCAGCACCCCAACGACCAGGATGAGTGTGTTGACCAAGACAGATACAGCCATGCCCAAGGTGGCGACGATACTTCCCTCTGGAGTCCCAGGCTCAACGCCGGCCATCTTTTGGGCTATGGCCGCGGCGGGGATGCGCAGGTTAGAAATATTGCCCGAGATGAAAGCCATGTATGTCCCGGCTACACCGATAATGGGGAAGTAAGAAATGGGCTCTACAAACCAGTTGACTCCCACGGCAGATGCCAGGGCAATGAAGGCAGTAAAAATAGCACTAGCTGGGGGTATAAGCCCGTAGACCGCAGCCAGCACGATGGCAGGCCCAAAGGACAGCAGCACTGCCAGCCAGCCTGTGACTTTGCCAAAACGCACGATAAAAGGCAGATATTCGCCTTCATAGACACCTCTTTTACTTGCCATGTTAATCTCTCCTTCCAGAGTCTTCAGGCTAAAGAACGGCCGCGACGATCATTCCGCCAAACAAAGCAATGGCCAGTCCCCATTCTTTCAGCCACTTCAGGTCCTTTTTCTCAGACAGCTGGACTGCAATGGCCATAATTAAACCGCCGGATATGGCAGCGACGGTGTTTTTGTTCAGAGCAACCAGGTGCCCTGAGACCAAAGAACCGAAAGAGCCTAACATGGCGGCTACCGGAATAACTGTAAGAAGCCCCTTGTCGCCTTTGAGAAATCTGGCCTGGGCCTTGTCCATCTTATCCGCTGTTAATGTAGCAAAGATGATCCAGCCCAGGGATCCGAGAATCATAGTCCACACAGCATTGGCGAAGGCTATTTTGGTCATAGGGTCTATGCCCAGATTGACCCCTACTGCTTCAGCGCCAAATCCCACCGCCATCAGTTCAAACATCACTGAACCGATGAAGGACAGCCTCATCCAGGCCATAGGTCCGCCGACAGTTACCAGCAGTGACAAAAGTCCAGTCAGGATGACCAGTGACGGGCCGATTGAGGTGATCATGCTGCACTTCATGGCTGACCTCATCTGGGCATCGCTCAGTCCGATGGTCTTGCCGGTTGCGTAAGATTTCCTCGCGAAAACAAACGCCTGGTAGAGCACTAAAGCGATAGCCACTCCAGCCGCGATCCACATGGGCGCACTGTTGGCAATCTGCATGTATTCCACGCTTTTTCCCCCTGTATTCGTTATTATTATCCCTGTTGGTTCCACAATTGCAGGAAAATTCCTCCTAGAGTGAAAAAGCTACAGGTTTCTACCTGTAGCTCCGCTTTTAAAGCTTATTATACCCTATGTCAGGCAAAAATTTACAAAGGTTTCTAACGCCTGCACAGCTGCCCTGGGGTTCCTGTACACCGGCAGGCCTCCCTCTTCCAGCACTTTGACAAACTCGTCATAATGGCGGGCGCCGTTAACGGAAACAACCAAGGGTTTTTCATACTTCCTGCCCAGTTCCACCAGGAGAGTGGCCATGCCGTCTGGATCCCTGGCAGTCTGAGGGCTGCTCTTCAGGGCGTTGGAGTGGGGGACAATGCTGACCAAGACACAATCTACATCCTGGTCCTGCAGCACGATTTCCACATAGTCGGTAAACAGCTGATCGTCAGCCATGGGGGTTACATCCAGGAGAGCTGTGGAAAGGTCAACCAGGCCATGGACATCCGTTTCCCGCAGTTTCTCCAGCGTATGTGCAGCCAGCCTGGCAGGCTGGAGGCGGCGCAGCTCATCTGCGACGATAGTTGATTCAAAACCTGCATTAAAGACAGCCGCGATCCTGCTGCCCTGAGGCTGTTTTTTAGCCAGCAGTGAGAATACCTTCAGGCAGTCGTAAAATTCCTCCAATTTCTCCGCCAGGATGACGCCCCCTTGCCTGGCTGCAGCTTTGAACACTTCATAGTTGCCGCTCATGGCCGCGGTGTGGGAGGCTGCAGCTTGGGCACCTGCCTCAGTCTTGCCGGATTTGTAAACCAGGATGGGCTTGTCGATGCTGCAGGCCAGTTCATAAAAGAGCCGCCCTTCGCCTGGCGCAAGCCCTTCGATATAAAGGGCGATCAAGTCGATCGCTGGATCATCTGCAAAGTAGGCCAAAAGGTCGCTGATCTTCACATCATACTGATTCCCGAAACTGACTATCGCTTTAAAGATTCTGCTTTCCTGGGCAGCATCGATGGATGTCAGGGCCAGTGCACCGCTTTGGGTGAGCAAAGCGGCATTGCTTGCAGGCGAGTACTTCAGCCCCAGCTTCTCCTCTTCGATGAACAGGGTGTTAACTCCCTTGCCTTCATCGCCTGGTGCGAAGAAGACGCCCATGCAGTTTGGCCCAATCAGCCTAAGCTCCTTAGGCCTGACTTGGTCCATTTCAGCCACAAACTGCTGGTATTCCAAATCAGCAGGCAGGCCCGAAATGACAATTACCGCCTTGGCACGCCCGCTGAGATCCTTGACGAATTCGGCTGTACTGGCGATGGGTGCCACATAGACCACCAGGTCTACCGGCTGGGGAATGTCGCGGAAGTGTTGATAGAGCTGGAATTCTTCCCCGTTAATCAGCACAGTCCCGCCCCGGGGGTTCACTAGATATAGATCTCTTTGGCCGGCGCTGTGCAGCAGCTTGGCGATCTCCCTGGCCATGCTGGACCTGGCCAAGTTGGCTGATACGCCGATTACCGCAATGCTCTGAGGCCTGAAGAACATCTCCAGGTTTTCCAGATTAATTTGCGGCGGTTTTGCCGCTTCCTGGCGCACCTGAAACTCAGCATAGCCGTCAATGGCTGTCAGCTGCCCTTCCTCGCTGATGACCAGGGGGTTAATGTCCAGGGATTGCAGCAGATATTTTGTCCCATTCCCGCCTTGGCTGGAATAGTGATAGGCCAAGCGTGAAACTTTGGCCAGTGCATCTGCAATCTGGTCCAGGTGAGCTTCCTCGCCCCTTTCCCTGAACTTCCGGGCAATCTTCAGGCCTGCCGCAAAATCCCGGGCCTCTTTTTGAGTCAATGGGGGCAGGAAGATGCTGGCGGGATCATAGTGCTCAGCGAAAAACTCGGCATCGTCCCCGCCCTTGCTGACCAGGACTATGGGCCCGAACTCACTGTCTTCCCGGCATCCGATCATGGTTTCATTGCCAAGGGAGGGGGTATAAGGCACAAACTCGACGAGGAGAAAGCCTTCGACACCAGGCTGCTGATCCTCGGGAAAGTGGGCGAGGACCTCTGCCTTCATGCGTTCCATCACGGTTTTTAGGTGCTCCAGGTCCCAGCCGCGCAGTATTTTGACGCCGCCGAGCTTCTGTTTGTGGGCGATGTCAGGTGACACAATTTTCACTACGAGGTTAGGTCCGAATCCGTCAACCGTTTGGGCGCTCAGATCCTTTGGGCCGGTTACCACGAGGTATTTCGGTGTCTGTATCCCTACTTTATTGAGAACTTCATAGACTTCGTGCTCATAAAGGACTTGCCTTCCTGCTTCTTCGGCTCTTGCAAAGACTTGGTCAATTCCGTGTGCAATGTGCTGCTCTAGTGTTCTCACTTTAGAACCCTCCTGACCGGATACACCGCTGTTTGCTGCCACCATTGTATTATAAAATATAATTAACAGTTACGCAACATAAAAGCTGTCCTACCAGGTTTCCCAGTGAATTTTTTCCGGCTGCCAGGTGTGGGGCAGGGCCCTCTCTTCAGCGGGATGACCCACAGAGATTACTGCTGTGGGGATGATTTCAGCAGGGAGCTTGAGCGTATCCTGAAGCTGCCTGTACCAGTCTGAGTCTACTGTAACTCCAAGCCAGACACCGCCCAGGCCCAGTCCGTGAATTGCCAGCAGCATATTCTGTGTCGCCGCGAAGCAATCGGCGTGGAGATGTTCGCGCCTGGTTTCAACAGAGCTGTCGCCGCAAACCACAAAGGCCGCCTGGGCGTCCGACAGCATGCTGGCGTACTGTTTCCCTGCTGCAAGCTTAGTAAGGGTATCGCGGTCCCTGATTACAATAAAGTGATAGGGGCGCCGGTTCATGGCGGTGGGTGCGCACAGACCGGCCTGCAAAACAGTGTTAATGCACGCATCATCTACAGGTTCAGCTGTGTAGCGCCTAATGCTGCGCCGCTCGCGGATCGCGGTAAGTACATCAATCCTGCTGGTGACCATTTCCGGCCGCTGGCTATTTTTATCAGTCATAGTCTCGCCTCCTGCTAACTTTTTGTGATGTAATATACCTTCTGCGGCCAGGGGAAAAATCCTTGATCCCAGCGGAGAGAGGCGGCAATCCTCTAAGTTCTGAATACCTGACGGAGAAAAAAGGAATAGTAACTAAGTGGCGGGAGGGAGGAAGAGGATAGGAAGAAAAAGACCTTGACAGATTTAATAGTAAATATTATCATTAAGGTACATGACAGGTTTAGGATGAGTTCCTAAAAATTCGCAGCTTAGAAGGAGGGCATGTCATGAACAGAATTGGTTTATCTAAGGAAGCGGTGAAAAAGGTGGCGGAGCACTTAGATCAGCATCTCGCCGACCTTCATGTACTTTACACGAAGCTTCACAACTATCACTGGAATGTAGAAGGCCCAGGGTTTTTCACCATACATGCTAAACTTGAAGAACTGTATGATGCAGTGGCCGAAGAAATCGATGCAGTGGCTGAGCGTATTCTGATGATTGGCCAGCGTCCCTCGGCATCCCTGGCGGAGTATCTCAAGAAGGCAAGGCTGGAGGAAGCAGAGAGTGCTGCAATTTCCGGCGCAGACATTGCCAAAGATCTGCTTGCTGACTACGGCCAGCTGGTTGCCGGCTTGCGTGAAGGCATTGCCGCCGCCCAAGAGGCAAATGATGAAGTCAGTGCCGACCTGATGATCGGCAGCCTGGCCGAGTATGAGAAGACGATCTGGATGCTGGATGCCTTTTTGAAGTAGGGCGCACAGTTGAATAACCTCTGTAAGGTGTTAAGGCAGCCCCCGCAGTTTAGCGGGGGCTGTCTGCATTAGCAGCTGATTCTGCTCCAGTCAAAGAGATCGCCTGGATCCCACTTGCGTCCGGGATCATAATCGTGATGGGTAATGATGTTCTCCCGGGGGATCCCGTACCGATCGGCGAGGTGTGCCAGCAGTTGATCCAAAGCTAGGTATTGTGCATCTGTGTACCCCCGGTCACTTGCTTTGACACGCGTATTGGCCAGCACACCGATGACGTCCTTCATCTCTGACCTCGTACCGATACCCAACAGTTCTATGCCAATGGCATAACGGTTCATGGCATTCGTCAGTTGCGGATCATTCTTCCAGGTGCCGGCACCGGCGTGGCGGGCGATGCGATCATCGGGAACAAACTGGTAGATTGCTCCGTCTCTGTCGATAACATAGTGGGCTTCCACTCCGTAATCGTCAAAGATATCCCGGATCCTGCCTATCTCATACGGATTGCCTGGATTGGCCGCGGCATCGCTGATGGCATGCAGCATTATGTACTCGATGTCTGCTGCGCCCTGGGCCCGCCTGGCAACGGGGGAGCCGTCAGCCCTCCAGGTGATTATTCCTCCCGGTCCTGTCAGGATCTCAGGTTCGGCCTGCCTAACGAAAATCGCTGTGACGGTTTGCCTTCGTTCCATGAGGACGGTGGTTTGTACTGAAAAAGGTTCTGCCACGTCCCCTTCCCATTTGGAAAACTGCCAGCCTGAAGCAGGTATGGCTTTAAGTTCTACTATGCTCCCCTTGACAAAATCATCTGTCCCTTCCGGTTCCGCCGCACCCTGCCCTTGGACTGAGACAGTCAATGTAACCAAATCCCTTTGTGTACTGCAGCCTGTGGCGAATACAAAACTTACGAGTAAAAGAGTAAGTACCAAAGCTTTCTTCATTACTATCCCATTTCTGCCTGATTTGCTGTTTCTTTCTGTTTTTTCCCCCTGCGTCCTGCCGGGGGAAGGATGGTAAGTGCTGGCAGGCAGGAGGTACTCGGCAGCACAGAGACGAATAGAGAATAAATGGAAAAAAGGGGGGCGGAAGAGATGCCTTTTACCATTGTCAGGCAGGACATTACCAGAATGGAAACGGACGCCATTGTCAATGCGGCCAATACTGCGCTGGCAAAGGGCGGCGGCGTTTGCGGAGCGATTTTTGCCGCGGCAGGGAGCGCCAAGCTTGAGGCAGCCTGCCGGAAGCTGGCGCCCATTGAAACCGGGGAAGCGGTGATCACCTCTGGGTTTGATTTGCCGGCCAAGTACATCATCCACACCGCGGGGCCTGTCTACCGGGATGGGGCAAGCGGCGAAGCGGAGAAGCTTCGTTCCTGTTATGCCAACAGTCTCCGGCTGGCGGTTGAAACCGGGTGTGAAAGTATTGCCTTTCCCCTGATCTCAAGCGGGATCTACGGCTATCCCAAGAAAGAGGCACTGCGTGTGGCCATGGACGCCGTCCAAAGCTTCCTTCAAAGCCATGAACTCGATGTTTACCTGACGGTTTTTGACAAAGAAGCCTACACTGTCAGCGAAGAACTCCTGGGCGAAGTTGCCGATTACCTTGATGCCAACTATGTGGAGGAAGAGTTGGAACTGCGCAGGCGGCAGCGAAACCAGGCGGTGTTTTACTCTGTCAGGGAACTAAGGTCCAGTGCCCCGCTGGACGAAATTGTCGGGAACTTGGATGAACCCTTTTCCGCGACTCTGCTGCGCTTGATTGACGCCAAGGGGAAAAACGATGTGGAAGTGTACAAGAAAGCCAACCTGGACCGCAGGCTGTTCTCAAAGATTCGGAACAACAAGGGCTACATGCCGAGCAAGCGCACTGTGATCGCCCTGGCCATTGCCTTGGAGCTTTCCTTAGACGAAACCAATGATCTCCTGCGGCGAGCAGGCTATGCACTGTCCCACAGCCAGGTGTTTGACGTGATTGTGGAGTACTTTATCCTGCATGGAAAGTACGATGTTTTCGAGATCAACGAAGTCCTGTTCCGCTACGACCAGCCGCTTCTGGGCGGTGCTTAGAGGTTCCCGCCATTTGTCGCTTTGCAGGCGACCTTTGCGCCCTGCTCTGATGTTATGCTTAGACCAACAACACATCAGAGGGGGTAATCAGTGTGAAGAAGGGGCTTACAGAACTTGTATTTGTACTGGACAAGAGCGGTTCCATGGGCGGCTTGGAGGGTGACACCATTGGCGGTTACAACTCCATGCTGAAAAAACAGAAACTGATAGAGGGCGAGTGCGTCGTGACAACAGTCCTCTTTGACCATGGCTTCGAACTGCTCCACGATCGCATTGACATTAGGGCGATCCAGCCCATGACTGAGGAAGAATACCAGGTGGGGGGCTCAACAGCGCTCCTTGACGCCATGGGCAGAACGATTCACAAGATCAGCAATGTTCAAAAGAACACAGCGGAAGATTACCGGGCTGAGCAGGTAATGTTCGTGATTATCACCGACGGGCAGGAAAACAGCAGCCGCGAATACTCTCTAGGCCAGATCAAGGCCCTGGTGGAACAGCACAAGGAGCAGCACGGCTGGGAGTTTATCTTTTTGGGTGCGAACATCGATGCCATTGAGACCGCAGGTCATTTTGGCATCGGAGCGGACCGCGCCCAAAGCTTCCATGCCGACAAGGAAGGGTTGGCCCTCAATTTTGCGGTGATCAGCGAGAGCGTTGCCCAGTTTCGAGAGCGGGGCAAAGTCTCCAGCGACTGGAAGGAGAAAATCGAACAAGACTACAAGGCCAGGGGAGGCAAGTACTAGCCCGGAGCCAAGCAGCGATGCGGTTTGGCCGGACAACTGTGAAAAGCAGCTGTCCGGCTTTGCTTTTTGCCCTGTTGCCATGCCTTTTGACATTGACAAAGTACTGGTTATTTGCTACTATCTAAGATAAATGGCTGAGAATGATTATCAATGTCATGCGAGGGATAGCTATGAAGAAATCCGTGAGGATGCTGTACATAGTATTGGGCCTTTTGTTTATGGCCATTGGGGCAGTGGGGGTTGTTCTGCCTGTGCTGCCTACTACGCCCTTCTTGCTTCTTGCATCTTTCTTTTTCTCCAAAGGTTCTGAGCGGTTCAACCGCTGGTTTATGGGGACGAAACTCTACAAGAACCATTTAGCAGAGTTTGTGCAAAATCGGGCTATGACCCTTAAGACCAAGCTCGGGCTGGTTGCAACGGCATCGTCGGCGCTGCTGCTGTCGGCCTTATTAGTGGACATCATCTACTTCCGCATCTTTGTGGTGCTGGCTATGATGTTCCTTTACTACTATTTCGCCTTCAGGATCAAGACCGTCAAGCCTGGGGCCAGGGAGGTCCAGCTGGCAAATGACAGTGTATAAAGCCCCCGAAATCCTGGAAGAAAAAAGAGCCCGAGAGAAAGACGTTGTCGGCAAGATGATTCGGATCTACTGCAGGGGCAAGAAACACGTCAGTGACGGCCTTTGTTTCGACTGCCAGGAGCTTTTGGCCTATGCCGGTCGGCGCATTGACCGCTGTCCCTTTATGGAAACCAAAACCTTTTGCGCCAGCTGCAAAGTTCACTGCTACAAGAGGGACATGCGGGCAAAAATCAAGAAAGTGATGCGCTACAGCGGGCCCTGGATGCTTTTGTACCACCCGCTCTTGACGATCCGCCATGTGATTGACGAAAGACTGCATAAGCAGCAGACCAAAAAAGGAGCAGTGCCATGATAGATAAGCGTTTAATTGATAAACTGGGCGAGGCCAAGGTGTTCATTGGCCTGACTGTGCTGCTGAACACTGTTTCACTCATCGCTAATGTAGTATCGGTTTTTACCGTCGCCAGGCTCTTGGAAAATGTCTATCACGGGACCCATTCAACGGAGATGATTATCCGGGCAGCCCTCACAGTTGTGACCGTGATTGCAGTAAGGGCCGTCACCAACACCCTCTCAGCGAGAACATCGTATCTGTCTGCTGCAAATGTCAAGAAGGTGCTGAGGGAGGACTTATACAAGAAGCTTTTGCGCCTTGGCATTTCTTACAATGAAAAGGTGGCTACATCTGAAGTTGTCCAACTGGCGGTGGAGGGAATTGAACAGCTGGAAATCTATTTCGGCGCCTATCTGCCCCAGCTGTTTTACAGCCTGCTGGCGCCACTTCTGCTATTTGCCATCTTGTCCTTTGTAAACCTGAGATCTGCCGTGGTGCTCTTGGTCTGTGTTCCCCTAATACCTATTTCCATTGTAGCGGTGCAAAGAATAGCCAAGAGGCTGCTGAGCAAGTATTGGGATACCTATACCAGCATGGGAGACAGCTTTTTAGAGAACATACAGGGGCTGACCACCCTGAAAATCTACCGGGCTGATGGGGAAAAGTCTGCTGCAATGGACGTAGAGGCTGAAAAATTCAGGAAAATCACGATGAGGGTCCTGACCATGCAGCTGAACTCCATCACCATCATGGACCTGATTGCCTATGGCGGGGCTGCCGTAGGCGTGATCATCTCGATCAACGAGTTTCTCAGGGGCAATATCGGTTTTGCCGCCACATTTGCCATTATTATGCTGTCCGCAGAGTTCTTCATTCCGCTGCGGCTCTTAGGTTCGTTCTTCCATATTGCCATGAACGGCATGGCGGCAAGCGACAAGTACTTTAACGTCCTGGACTTGCAGGAACCGGTCCCGGGTACCGAAAGAGCGGCTGCCCAAGGCATCGTCTTTGAAGGGGTCAACTTTGCCTACGAAGCAGACCGCCAGATCCTTAACGACGTAAACGTGGAAATACCTCCAAACAGGCTTGTGGCCTTTGTTGGCGAATCCGGCAGCGGCAAGAGTACGATTGCTGCCTTGATTATGGGGATTAACAAGAACTATCAGGGCTCCATTCGCCTAGGGGACAAAGAGCTCGCCCAAATTGCCGAAGCGGAGATTATGCGGCAGATTACCCTGGTCAACCATAACAGCTATATCTTCAAAGGCACTGTACGGGATAACCTTCTGATGGGCAATGAACAGGCCACAGAAGAGGAGATGAAGGAGGCCCTCAGGAAAGTCAACCTTCTCGACTTTGTTTCTGCCGAAAAGGGCCTGGACACAGAGATCCTGGAGCGGGGAGCAAACCTGTCAGGCGGCCAGCGGCAAAGGCTGGCACTGGCCCGGGCCATTTTGCATGACACGCCCATGTACATTTTTGATGAGGTAACTTCCAATATCGATGCGGAAAGTGAAGCTCTGATCATGGAGATTATCCAGAAGCTTGCCGAGACGAAGACGATTGTAGTTATCTCCCACCGGATGGCCAATGTGGTAAATGCGGATCGGATTTACGTTTTGGCAGGCGGCAGAGTGGTAGAAAGCGGAAGACACCGGGAGCTGGTCGCCCAGGACGGTGTTTACACCAGGATTTACAGCCAGCAGAAGATTCTGGAGGGTTTTGCCCAAAACAGGGAGGTGCTCAGCTATGCGTAGAAGCGGGATCAAGGTGATGGGTGAACTGATCGGCTTGGTCAGGCCCCTGGCCCATATCATGGTTTTTGCCGTTGTCACAGGAGTTCTGGGCTATTTAACCGCCATTTTTATCACAGTCTTTGGCGGTTTGGCAATTGCCGAGATCCTTGGCTTTCCAGGTCCTCTGTCCTTGAGGACGTTGCTTTCTGCTGTGATCTTCCTTGCTGTGGCCCGGGGACTTTTAAGATATGCGGAACAGTTGAGCAACCACTATATTGCCTTTAAGATCCTGGCGCTGATCCGCAACAAGGTGTTTACTGCTTTGCGGCGCCTCGCCCCGGCCAAGCTTGAGGGCAGGGACAAGGGAAATCTCATCTCCATTATCACCAGCGATATTGAGCTTTTAGAGGTGTTTTACGCCCATACCATCTCTCCCATTGCTATTGCTTTTCTGACGTCGCTAATCATGGTGGCCTTCATCGCCGGCTACAGCCCGCTGCTTGCCTTCCTCGCGCTGGCGGCCTACTTGACCGTCGGGGTGTTGGTGCCCGTTGGCGTTTCCAAGCTCGGCAGCGATGTAGGACTTGCCTACCGCAACGGGTTTGGCGATTTGAACAGCTTTGTCCTGGACAGTCTGCGGGGCTTAAAGGAGATTATCCAGTACGGTATGGGACAGAAGCGCTTGCTCCAGCTGAATGCCAGGACCGACGAGTTAAGCCGCAAGCACAGAGAGCTTAAGAAGTACGAAGGTTTGGCCAAGGCGATAACCGATACGGTGATCCTCTTCTTTTCTGCGGCAATGCTCTTTACAGGTCTGCTGCTGTATACAAGGGGGGCTGTGGGGTTTGACGGTGTTTTGATCCCGACCATTGCCATGATGAGCTCCTTTGGTCCGGTTGTTGCTCTCAGCAGTCTGTCAAACAACCTCCGCCATACCTTGGCCAGCGGCAACAGGGTCCTTGATCTTTTGGAGGAAGAGCCGGTTGTTGAGGAAGTCGAAGATGGGAAAGTACTGGATTTTGGCACGGTAGAGTGCAGCAACATAGATTTTGCCTATGGGGCGGAGCCCATTCTAGAAGACTATTCCCTGCAGATCCGGGAGAACAACATTGTGGGCATCCACGGAAGGAGCGGGTCGGGCAAGTCCACACTGCTCAAGCTCTTGATGCGCTTTTGGGACGTGGACAATGGCCGCGTTGCCATAGCCGGCGAAGACATCCGCAATGTCAACACCAGCAGCCTGCGGAATCTGCAGGGCTATCTGACCCAAGAAACCCACCTTTTCAATGATACTATTGCGGAAAATATCAGGATTGCCAAACCAGATGCCACGCTGGAGGAGATTATCGAAGCTGCAAAGAAGGCGGCGGTGCATGACTTCATCGTCAGCCTGCCCAATGGCTATGAGACAAATGTAGGGGAGTTAGGGGAGAGCCTTTCCAGCGGTGAAAGGCAAAGGATCGGCCTCGCCCGGGTCTTCCTGCACGATGCTCCTTTTGTGCTGCTGGATGAACCTACCAGCAACCTGGACAGCCTGAACGAAGGGATGATTCTCAAGTCTTTGCTGGAAGAATCGGAGAACAAGACTATGGTCCTGGTTTCTCACCGGAAATCAACGATGAATATCGCAGATCTGGTCATCGAAATGGAAAGCGGGAGGGCGAGTTAGTCAGCCAAGTGGAAAGGAAAAAGCCGCCAAACTCAGGCAGAGACCTGACTGGCGGCTTTTGCGGCTATGCTTTGAGCAGGGCCTCCAGGGCCAGGGGAAACTTTTCCCTGGTCAGGGTTTCGATGGCCTTGGCATAGTCCCTGATTTCCTTCTGGGCGTGTTCGTCCAAGCGGAGCTGGAGGAAATGGGCCACTGCCTGCAGGCTGCCTGTCCAGACCCAGCGCACATAAAGGCCGTAGGCGGGCAGGAACAGACGGGCCTGTTCCGGGCAGACCTGATCTTCCAAGGCCTGCTCGTAGAGCTTGAGGCTTTCCTCCACATGCTTTTTCAACGCCTCGGTGTACTTGCTGCCAATGGAAGGATCCAGGTTGTCGCCGCTGCCCTGCTTGCGGTTCTCGGGCACCGAACGCCATTCAGTCTCACCGGGCACTAAGAAGGTCGGCACCTCGGTAATGTAGCGCCTGCTCGACTCATTCCAGGCGGTGAGGCGGTCATATCCTTCCCCGTGTTCGCTGCCGATAACATGCTTCCACCATTGCCTGGCCACCATCAAAGGTGCATAGACTTCAAACTTTAGCACAGAGTGCCGAAACGGTGATGTATGCTGGTGTTCTGCGAGGTAGGTCAAAAGCCTTTTCTCGCGTTCGCCCATTTCGCTGCTTTCTTTATCAAAGCTAACTTTAGCGTCATTGACAGGGGACAGATCCGTACCCATCCAGTCTTTTAAGGAGACATAACCATGTTCGCCAACGTTGATCCTAAGTTTGTCCACCTGACAACCTCCTTGTGTTCTTTTTGTTAGTATATCAGAGAGTAGGGTTGAGGTCCAAAAAATTAAAATGTTAAATTGGTCTATTCAGGAAGAAACTAAGCAGGAAGCCAGCTCTTGGAAGCGAAGTCTAAAAAAAGGCGGAACGCCTTAACTTTTCTTTTGCAACCTGTGCAAACGTTGTCATTGTGGAGGTGATTGGGTCCTAGAGTTTCTTCTCGTCGTTTTGGCAATCAATCTATGGAGGTGCGAAAATGAAAAGATTAACCACAGTTATCTCGGTGTTGCTCTTAGCGTTGTTGGTGAGTGTGCCTGTACTGGCATCAGTTCCCGGTGAGCTCTTGATCTGGTGTGACAGCGAAAGGGCTCCGGTTCTGCGTGAAGTGGCTGTGCGCTTTGTTAGTGAGTACGGCATTACTGTCAGAATTCAGGAACTTCCCTTTGGCGATATTCGCGACAATCTGGCCATTGTAGCCCCGACCGGCGAAGGCCCTGACATCATCGTTGGCGCCCATGACTGGTTAGGCCAATTGGTTACCGACGGCCTGATCGATCCAATTGATATTGCCGACGAGTCCCAGTTCCTCACCTCTGGTTTGGAGGCCTTTACTTGGGGTGGACAGCGTTACGGCATCCCCTACGCGATTGAAGCCATCGGCTTTATTTACAACAAGGACTTGGCCGGTGAAGACGGATTCCAGACCTTTGAAGAACTGATCGAAGTGGGCCGGAAACTGAAGGCAGAGGGCAAGTATGCACTGGTCATGCCCCAGCCTGATCCTTACCACACCTTCCCCTTCTTCAGCATCCTGGGCGGTTATGTATTCGGTATGGACGCTGAAGCAGTGTTGAATCCCCTAGACGTTGGCTTGGCCAATGAGGGAGCAGTAGAGGGCTTTGAACTGTTCAAGTATCTCTTGGACGAGGGCATCCTGGCCCGCGCTACTCCCTATGATACCATGATGAGCCTGTTCCAAAACGGTGAGGCAGCCGCCATGCTCACAGGACCCTGGGCCTTTGGCGACGTGCGCTCCGCAGGTGTAAACTACGGATTCCAGCAGGTTCCTTCCTACAAGGGACAGTACGGACGTCCCTTCCTGGGAGCCCAGGGCTTTATGGTGAGCTCCTTCAGTGAAAACAAAATGCTGGCCAACCTGTTCCTCAATGACTTTGTTGCTACAAAGGAAACCATGCTGGCCATCTATGAGGGAGATCCCCGTCCGACCGCGTTCCTGCCTGCCGCTGACATTATCAATGAAGATCCTGATATGCGCGGCGTAATGGAGTCTGCTGCTGAAGGTATTCCAATGCCTGCAATCCCTGCCATGAACGCAGTCTGGACTGCCTGGAGCGATGCGATTGAACTGGTCATTAACGAGCAGTCTGAACCGCAGCCTGCGATTGAAAATGCGGTTCAGTTAATAATTCAGACCATCAAAGACAGCGGCTACTAGGAGCGTTGAGTTTCGTTGCATCCATTCCCCTTGAGGCATATGCTTCAAGGGGAATGCATCTGTAAGTTTTTCAGAAATGGGTGATGGAAAGTGGGCAAGATTATCAAAGGCGTAATTCTGGGCATCGTTAACGTGGCATTTATCTGGATTGCGCTGTACCTGCTGAGCGCCGAGGCCTACTTAGTCTTTGTCCTTCTTTTATTAGGCGCACTTTTGACGAACTTACTCTTTGTTGTGCCAAAGGGCTACCCTTACCGGTACTTGCTGCCTGCCGCCTTTTTCATGATCCTGCTGGTTGTTTACCCCATCGTTTATACGGTCTATATTTCAGTAACTAACTACGGCACGGGCAATATTCTCAACAAGGAGCAGGTGATTGCCCAGTTTGAAGACAGGTATATGCGGGATCCCAACTCCCCTGACTTTGCCTTTACTGCCTACCGCGATCCGCAAGGAGAGTTATGGTTTCTGTTTACAGACAGCCAAGGGGACCAGATGGTGGGCCATGCCGGCGAACTTACCTTTGTGGAGGCAGATCACCCGCTTTTGGAGCAGCTTGCAGGGTATGCCGAATTGACCAGAATTGATGTGGCGCAGTCCCTGAAGGAGCTGGAAACCCAATCCTTTGCCTATGATCAGAGCCGGGAGCTGCGTATGCGCAGCATTAACTCCTTTAACCT
>JAAYSR010000159.1 GCA_012518325.1 Bacillota bacterium | reverse complement strand
GTGCTGGCCGCACCGGTCTTTAAAGAGATTATGGAGGAGAGCTTGGAATACCTAGGCGTAAAAAGACGCCAGGAGGGACAGGAACGCACACCCCTCGCGCTGGTCCCGAATTTGACAAATTTTACCCGCGAAGAGGCTGAAGCGCGTCTTACGCGGGAGGGTTTTCCTTGGACTATGGAAGGAGGGGGGACTCTTGTCACGGACCAAACGCCCAAACCTGGTACGCGAGTTCCCGTTCAGACCACAGTCCATCTCTTTTTTTATGAACAAGAAGCTGAGGATGTGGAGGTACCCAGCGTGATCGGCTTGAGCATGCGCGATGCAACCGCTGCACTGTCTGACCTAGGTCTGCGCATCACTGTTGTGGGCAGCGGTATCGCAAAGGAGCAATCGCCGGGTCCGGGCACCAGAATTCCTAAGGGATCAGCAGTTGAAGTTGTTTTCAGACTCTAGCGCAAAGGGGGAACGCGGTTTGGAGCTGCACAGGGTTTTACAGGGAATAGACTGCAAATCTTCAGACCAATTTTCGATAAAAATAAGTGGTATCAGCTATGATTCGAGGAGAGTTCAGCCGGGAGATCTATTTGTGGCTGTCTCAGGCCAGGAGGCGGACGGCCACGATTTTGTCCCTGAAGCGGCTCGAAAAGGTGCGGCTGCCGCCCTTGTGGAGCGCACGATAGCCGATTTGGATCTGCCTCAGGTGACAGTGGAAAACACAAGACTTGCCCTGGGGCTGGTCAGTGCGAACTTTTATGGACATCCTGACCGCAAGCTGCGGGTGCTGGGGATCACAGGGACCAACGGCAAGACAACAACCACCTACCTGGTCAAATCCATTTTGGAGCAGGCCGGCTGCAAAGTCGGGCTCATCGGCACCATTCAGACTCTGATCGGTGGAGCGGCATTGGAATCAACCAGGACCACTCCAGAATCCTTGGATCTGCAGCGCCTCTTTGCCCGCATGGTAGAAGAAGGCACGGACTATGCAGTGATTGAAGTGTCTTCCCACGCGCTGGATTTGCATCGGACCGCAGGCATATCCTTTGCTGGCACACTTTTTACTAACCTGTCCCAGGATCATCTGGATTTTCATCCAACCATGGAAGACTATTTTGCCGCTAAGAGCAGGCTGTTTGTAGAGCAGCAGTGCCCGGCAGTGATCAACATAGATGATGCGTGGGGCGCAAAACTTAGGGAGCTGGCGGGAGCACAGGTGTACTCCTATGGCGTGGAGCAGGCAGCCGACTTCCGGGCAGACAATATTCAGTTGGAAAGTGGAGGGCTTTCTTATATACTTAATACTGAGACAGGGCAAATTCCCATCAATCTGCGGCTTACTGGGTTTTTTAACGTGTACAATTCTCTAGGTGCAGCTGCCCTCTGTTTCAGTCAGGGTGTCTCACTGGAGCATATTGAAGCCGGCCTTCAGGCGGTAACAGGCGTTCCTGGGCGTTTTGAAAGGATACAAAATGACTTGGGGCTCAACATCGTGGTAGATTACGCCCATACGCCGGGAGGGCTGGAAAACGTCTTGCAGTCGGGACGCAGGCTGATCCCGAAGGGTCGTCTAATTTTAGTATTTGGTGCCGGAGGGGACAGGGATAAGACTAAGAGGCCGCTGATGGGCGCCGTTGCCGGACGATTAGCCGATCTGGCGATTATTACCTCTGACAATCCGCGTTCAGAGGAACCGGGCGAGATTTGCTCTAGTATCGAGAAAGGCCTTCTTACGACAAATCATCAGAAGCACTATGAGATTATAGTTGACAGGCGCACTGCCATCAGAAGGGCTGTGGAGCTGGCAACTCCTGACGATCTGGTTATTGTAGCGGGCAAAGGCCACGAAACATATCAAGAGTTCGCCCAGGGACGAATCCATTTTGATGACAGGGAGGAAGTCAGGAAGGCACTTAAGGAGCTGAAGCACTAATGCGCCCATTAACACTGGCACAAGTTGCCCAATACACACAAGGTCGAGCCGTTGGTGAAGGTGTTGTTGACCATGTTGTGATAGACAGCCGAAAAGCTAAAGCAGGCAGCTTATTTGCAGCTTTGCCCGGCGAAAATGTAGATGGACATCAGTTCGTATCTGACGTGATTGCCCAGGGGGGTTACGGATTGGTGAGAAAGGGAACGCATCCGGGACCAGGTGTGGTAGAGGTGGACGATCCCCTTTCGGCGCTGCAGGAATTGGCCCAGAAATACTTGGCAGACTATCCTGTGCCCGTTGTCGCGATTACCGGAAGCAACGGAAAGACGTCAACCAAGGATATGATTAAGCAGGTGTTAAGCACCAAATGGTCAGTCCATGCAACTGAGGGCAACCACAACAATGAAATAGGTGTTCCCCTGACCGTGCTGGGGCTAGATGAACACCATGAGATCCTGGTGGTGGAAATGGGCATGCGGGGCCTGGGTCAAATCAGGCGCCTTACAGAAATCAGCCCGCCGAATTACGGCGTAATCACCAATATTGGTCCCGTACACCTAGAGCTCCTAGGGGGAATGGGACATATCGCCCAGGCCAAGGGAGAGCTGCTGGAAGCGATGGACTCAACTGGAGTCGCAGTCTTAAACGGCGACGACCCCTCAGTGCGCGGTCAGGCCCGCAACTTTAAGGGACGCATTGTCTATTATGGGCTGGATGTGGCCAATGATGCAGTTGGCCGGGGCATCAGCATGGATGTGGAGGGGCGCCCGTCCTTTACCATGCGTTACGCAGGTGAGGAAGTAGCGGTACACCTCACCGTACCAGGAGTTCATAATGTATGGAATGCCTGCGCGGCCTTGACTGTCGGTGTACAGCTCGGAGTCAGTCTGAAGGATGGCGCGGAGGCCCTTAAGGAACTTGCCTCCACCGCGATGCGCCTTGAAGTTCGCCGCAGCCCAGAGGGAGTAATTGTTGTCAATGACAGCTATAACGCGAGCCCCGCTTCAATGCAGGGTGCCCTGGACACCCTGGGGCACATGTACTGCTCTGGAAACAGGGCGGCGATTCTGGGAGATATGCTGGAACTCGGCGATATCGCTGCATCTGCTCACATTGAAGTGGGCAGGCATGCGGCCCAGTGTGCGAAAACGTTGATTTTTATTGGCGAGTATGCCGAGCTGATGCGGCAGGGGGCGGGCCGGGGAGAAGTATACGCTTCCACAGATGAGTTCCTGGCCTCAGGCGATCTTCAGCTTGAGGGCGGAGACTTGGTCCTGGTTAAGGCTTCCAGGGGCTTGCATTTTGAAAAAATCGTGGCAGAGTTGCTGAAGGGTGGAGATGAATAGTGTTTATACCTGCATCATTCCTGCCTCTTTTTAGCGGCCTCCTCGCTTTCGTGCTCTCCCTGGCAGCCGGTCCGAGGACAATCCACTATCTCGGCAAGTTAAAGCTGGGGCAGCAGGTCAGGGGAGACGGTCCCAAGACACATTTGTCTAAAGCGGGAACGCCCACTATGGGCGGTATTTTAATGGTAATGGCCATTGTCGCAGCTGTACTGGTCTTTCCGCCCTTGACAGACAACAAGATTGTGCTGCTTTTTGCCACATTGGGCTATGGTGTAATCGGGTTTTTAGACGACTTTATCAAAGTTGTGGCCAAGCGTTCCCTAGGGTTGCGGGCCCGGGAAAAGCTGGTCGGTCAGTTTGGCGTTGCGCTCTTGGTAGCGTTATATGCATCAGCCCGAGTGGGAACGGACCTCTTGGTGCCGTTCTGGGACAAAACCGTCGTGCTGCCCGCCGTTGTCTACATTATTTTCACAACTTTGGTGTTAGTCGGCGCGGCCAACGCTGTGAACATTACCGACGGACTTGACGGACTGGCTGCAGGGAGTACAGCAATCAGTGCATCTGCCCTGGCAGTCATCTATCATTATCTTGGCTATCCGGACCTGAGCCTGTTCAGCGGGGCGGTGGCCGGAGCATGTCTCGGGTTTGTCTGGTTTAATGCGCCACCCGCTCAAGTGTTCATGGGTGATACCGGCTCCCTGGCACTGGGAGCCGCCTTGGGGGCAGGAGCAGTTTTGAGCAAGACCTCTCTCTTCTTGCCGATTATAGGGGGTTTGTTTGTCATCGAGACATTGTCTGTGATCATTCAGGTGCTGTATTTCCGGCTCACCAAGGGTCAGAGACTGTTTCGGATGGCCCCGCTGCACCATCATTTCGAGCTTCTGGGTGTTCCAGAAAGCAAAGTGATGGCCCGTTTCTGGCTGGTAGCCCTCGTTTTTGCTGTTCTAGGGTTGTACGCTCTGTTCTAGAGGCATATAGATTAGAGAGGGGGCGAGGAGTATGTTCACTAAGGGCGGCAAGATCGATCTCTGGGCCTTTGCAGCAGTCATCATTTTACTGAGTCTGGGACTTGTAATGGTTTTTAGCGCATCTTCCGTAATGGGATTGGCTGATTCGGGCAATCCTTATTACTATGTGCAAAGGCAGACTATACTGGCCGCGGTCGGTCTAGTGCTGATGTTTGTACTGATGAAGGTCGACTACCACATCTTTAAGCCCTTGGCACTGCCTGGACTTTTCATATCTTTCGCCCTGCTGGTTGCAGTACTCTTCATCGGCAGCGGCACAGGCGCCACACGCTGGATTCGTATTGCAGGTTTTAACCTGCAGCCCTCCGAAGTGGCTAAGCTGGTTATGGTAAACTATGTGGCGGTGTACCTGTCTACTAAGCGCGAGAAAGTCCGCAAGTTTTTCAGCGGTCTTTTGCCGATCTTGGTGATCACGGCTGCGCAGTTCGTGCTGATTATGCTCGAGCCGGACTTTGGCACCGGTGTGGCCCTGATCTTCTCGGTGCTGGTTGTTCTGTTTGCCGGCGGAGTGCACCTTGGCCAGATTACCTTTGTCGGCATGATGGCTGCACCTGTCATGGTCTATTTTTTGCTGATGAAGGAATACCGGGTGCGCAGACTGTTTGCCTTTCTGGATCCCTGGTCTGATCCTACCGACACCGGCTGGAACGTAATCCAGTCTCTGCTGGCCATCGGTTCAGGGGGGCTCTTTGGGCTAGGTCTAGGCAAGAGTAAGCAAAAATTTTCCTATCTTCCTGAGCACCATACGGACTTCATTTTTGCCATTCTCTGCGAGGAGTTGGGTTTTCTCGGCGGGCTTTCTGTCCTCCTTCTTTATTTTGTCCTGGCCTGGCGGGGACTGCGCATTGCCATGCGGGCACCTGACTTATACGGCACGCTGCTTGCAATCGGAATCACATCCATGATTGCCTTTCAGGCCCTTTTAAACATTGGCGTAGTAACCGGCTCGCTGCCGGTGACAGGAATTCCCCTTCCCTTTATCAGCCATGGGGGCTCTTCGCTCCTAATGAGCTTGGCAGGTGTAGGCATCCTGCTCAACATTTCCAGGCAGTGCCAAGACTGATTGCCTAGTTTTCACCCATTACCCCTTACCGCATAAGATGAACGGTAAAGTCAGGGGTAGGGGTGATTCAATGGCCAAATTTTTGGTGGAAGGACGGCGCACTCTCGGCGGCAAAGTCAGGATTAACGGGGCAAAAAACTCCGCACTCAAGCTCATGGTTGCGGCCCTTTTAGGTCAGGGAAAGTTTACGCTGGAAAACGTACCCGAAATCACCGATGTCAAGACGATGGCAGGTGTACTCAGAGCGTTGGGGGCAGATGTGCGGTTCAGTTCAGGCCGCATGGAGCTCACTGTTTCATCGGTTGAGGGACAGACACCGGAAGCTTTGGTGAAGTCAATGCGGGCGTCAGTGCAGGTGATGGGGCCGCTCTTGGCCAGGCTCGGCTGGGCCAGGGTGGCAAAGCCCGGCGGGTGCAATATTGGCAGCCGGCCGCTGGACATTCATCTGGCAGGCTTTGAGCAAATGGGTGCCTCAATTGATGTTGAAGGCGATATGTTTGTAGCCCGTGCTCCGCGTTTGCATGGCGCGGACATTACCTTTCGCTATCCAAGTGTAGGCGCCACCGAGAACATAATGATGGCTGCCACCATGGCCAAGGGGCGGACTGTGATCCGAAACGCTGCCCGGGAACCTGAGATCATAGACATTCAGGAGTTCTTGAACCGCATGGGTGCAAGAGTCAAAGGAGCAGGCACTCCGGTGATTACTATAGACGGCGTTCCCGAGCTGGGGTCCGCAGATTATCCTGTCATCCCGGATCGGATTGAGGCAGGGACGTATCTCTTGGCGTTTTTGATTACCGGGGGCAGCGGCACCATCGAAAACGTAGTGCCTGAGCATATTGCTCCGCTGCTCCAAGTGGTCTCTGCCATGGGTGCAGAACTTGACGTGCAGGAGAATTCAGTTAGGGTTGTGTCTCCCTCCAGGCTGAAGGCCTGTCAGGTCTCAACGGGACCTTATCCCGGGTTTCCTACCGATCTGCAGCCCCAGCTCGTTGCTTTGGCGACTCAGGCCTGGGGGAGCAGCATAGTCGTGGAAGAAGTATTTGATCGCCGCTTTGGCTACACCAGTGAGCTGCAAAAACTGGGTGCTCAGATTGAAGTTCGCAAGCGAGCCATTATTATAGACGGCCCGAATGAGCTTCAGGGTGTCAAGCTGGCGGCAGGAGATCTGCGGGCTGGGGCAGCGTTGGTGCTGGGTGCCCTGGCCGCTGAAGGAGAGTCTGTCGTCCAAGGCGTTGAGCATATCGATCGGGGCTATGAAGCCATGGAACTTCGTTTGCAGAGCCTGGGCGGGCATGTAGTCAGAATTGAGGAATAGAGGTGGTATGATGACAAGCCAGCTGTCGAGCACGAAAAATGCCTTATCCGTCCTGGTACTGGCTTTGGTCATTGCCCTTTATCTCTTTGCCAACTCGAACTTTTTCGAAACAGACAGGATTGAGTGGACAGGCTTATCATACCTCAGTCCTGAACAGCTCGATCTGTTTGTGGGCTTCACGAATACCAATGTCTGGCGCGTCGATACCAGGGAGCTTTGTTCCCTGATGCTGGAACATCCATGGGTGGAGGGGGCCAAAGCAGCCTGGCGCTGGCCGAACCGCCTGATTGTACATATCAAGGAAAGAACGCCAATCGCCCAAACCCCGACTCCAGGGGGCTGGGTCTTCCTGGACCGTGACGGAGGCATCCTGCCGCCCACCCAGACCGGTGTGCTGTACTCCTTGCCGATTGTGACCAACTGTGATCTGGCTTCCCCCGAGCAGCTAGTGGCAGCGGCAAGGCTGATTACCATGATCCCTGCCAATCTGCAGGATCTGATCTCGGAGTGGAATGTGGCGAACCGGGCCTTCGTAACCCGAGGCGGCACGGAGATTCTGATGGGACAACCTGTTGATCTTGAAGAAAAATTCATCCTGCTCGAAAAGATTCTGGAGGATCTGACCCTCCGCGATCAGCAGGCAACGCGGATTGACCTCAGGGTGCCCAAGAGTCCGGTGATAAGTATTTTATGAGAAATATTCACAGCTTAAAGGGAAAAGCGGTTCGGGTGTGGAAATAGAGTGGAAATCAGTTACTTTGAAGATCTATCATTCAGGATATTTTATTTTGAGACAGTTTACATACTGCAACGGTAATTTGATGGTGAAGAAGGGGGATCCCATGTTCGAATTTGATCTGGATAACGTTCAGTTTGCGGACATAAAGGTCATAGGCTGCGGCGGCGGCGGCGGAAATGCGGTTAACCGCATGGTCGCGGCGGATTTAAAGGGCATTGAGTTTATTGCCTTGAATACCGACGCCCAAGCGTTGCAAATGTCAGAAGCACACCAAAAGATTCAGCTGGGGGAGAAGCTCACCAAAGGCTTAGGTGCAGGCTCAGATCCCAGTGTGGGTCAAAGGGCTGCTGAAGAATCCCGGGAGGAGATAGCCCAGGCCCTGGAAGGTGCGGACATGGTGTTTATTACGGCCGGCATGGGCGGCGGAACAGGAACCGGTGCTGCGCCCATTGTAGCCGAGGTGGCAAAAGAGCTGCATGCCCTTACAGTGGGAGTAGTTACCAAGCCCTTTACTTTCGAGGGCAGGCGCCGTCGCGATCAGGCGGAAAAGGGTATCGAGCTTCTAAAAAGCAAAGTTGATACATTGATTACGATTCCCAATGATCGTCTGCTGCAGGTTGTAGAAAAGCGTACATCTGTGCTGGAAGCCTTTAAGATAGCCGATGATGTACTGCTCCAGGGAGTGCAGGGCATTTCCGACTTGATTACCGTTCCTGGCTTGATTAATCTTGACTTTGCTGACGTCAGGGCAATTATGACCAACGCAGGTTCTGCCCTTATGGGCATCGGACAGGCCTCAGGTGAAGATCGGGCAGTCAAGGCAGCAGAACAGGCTATTTCCAGTCCCCTGCTGGAAGCGTCTATTGAGGGGGCCAAGGGAATTCTGTTGAGCCTCACCGGCAGTTCCAACTTGGGATTGTTTGAAGTGAACGAGGCTGCTGAGATAGTTTCCCGGGCGGCAGATTCAGATGCCAACGTAATCTTTGGCGCGGTCATTGATGAGAGTCTCGGGGACACCCTAAAGGTTACCGTGATTGCAACCGGCTTTGACCTTCCAAAGACCAAGGACGAATTTAGGATCACGAAAGAGCTGGATATTCGCCCCTTCACAGACAACTCGCTGGAAATTCCGGCATTTCTGCGCAGAAAATAGCGATAGACAGTACATAAGCCGCGGCGCTTCCTGCAGGAGGCACCGCGGCTTTGCGCGTGTGTTCTCATTCCATTTTTTTCATTTCTTTCCGCAGCTTCTTCAGGATTTTCTTTTCCAGGCGTGAGATGTAGGATTGGGAGATGCCCAACAGATCTGCCACTTCGCGCTGGGTTCTTTCCCTCTCTCCTTTAAGTCCAAACCTCAGTTCCATGATCCTCTTCTCCCGCCCTGTGAGCTGCTTGAGAGCGGTGGCTAACAGGGCTTTGTCTACCTCTTTTTCGATGTGGACAATCACATCGCTTTCGTTGCCAACCACATCGGCCAGCACCAGCTCATTTCCGTCCCAGTCAACGTTGAGGGGTTCGTCGAAGGACACTTCTGCTTTCAGTTTGCTTGTTCTGCGCAGATACATGAGAATCTCATTTTCGATGCAGCGGGAGGCATAAGTTGCCAACTTAATGTTCTTGCTGGGGTCAAAGGTGTTAACTGCTTTGATCAGGCCGATGGTGCCGATGGAAACTAGGTCTTCGATGGAAATGCCTGTGTTTTCAAATTTGCGGGCTATATAGACTACCAGCCTGAGATTGCGTTCAATTAAAGGGGTGCGAACTACAAGATCCCCGGCTTGCAGGCGCATCAGCAGAGCCTGCTCTTCTTCTGCGGAGAGGGGAGGGGGTAAAACCTCGCTGCTCCCAATGTAATGGATCCTTGGGCTTAGGTGCAGGCGGCTGAACAGCTCAATGAGCCGGAGGCGTAGACGAAGCCTAAGCGTCTGCAGAGGTAGCTTTGGCATCAGCTTTCCCTCCTTCCCAGGCCGGCAGAGTGCTCTCCACAAGAACAGGAGGAACCAGGGCCATGTATTCACCGTTGGAGTCCAGGCTGTAGGGGTGCACTGCGATTGTCGGCTGCACATTGCCGGGAAACGGGCTTCCGCCAATTCTTACTTCATCAGGTCGAAACCCGATCAGCATTCCATTGTTCTTGCCTATGGAACTGAAGGGGATGAGGCGCAGGCGGGTCTGCCATTCCTTAATCCCCGCCAACTGATCAATGGCGGCAGCTTCTCCCTCGCCAAGGGCTGCAATTACTTCTGCAAGCCTGTGCGGCAGCAGGTCCGTCAGGGCATCCTTGTCTACAATGATTACCGATTGGCGGTTAAGGGGATCCTTAAGATGATTGCCGGTATCCACCAAAGCGGTGGTTCGAACCATTTTCCCGTCGCACCTAATCTCCAGCTGGATGCGGTATACTCTGTTCACTATTGTCTCGTGAACGATCCCCCAGCCCAGTTCAGCGATGAGCAGGATAGCCGCAATGGAGGCTACTGTGCCTATTGTGAACTGAGGCGAACCAGGTCCGCCGAACATATAGGCTGCGCCCATACCGACCCCCGCCGCCACAAATCCGATGCCGTAGAAGTACCCCGCAACTTGCAGAAAGCGCCTGGAGGGCAGGGGATAGAACGTCACAATAATCATGGCCAGCGACACCGCTATAACAATGGGGAGGAAACGCAGCAATCCGTAATAGGGCAGCAAACCGACGCTGGCGAGGAGATAGAGGAAATAATGCAGTGTTCCCGCCAGGGCACCGAGACCTAAACGAATCGGCTTCGTCTGGGTCCGGGTGATTGTGGCTGCTGCCCATAGGAGCAGGTACTCAAAGACAAAGTTGCACCCTAAACGCAGCAGCCATACATCAACGTACAGCGTGTATTCGGGCATACGTTTCTCACTCCCCTAAGAGCCTGTTTATGGAAGAATATTAGTTGGCCGGCTGGCAAATTCCTCCTTTGCCTCTGGAAGCACTTCGCGCCCTGGCAATAACAGGGGGTCGGGACAAAATGGAATAGTTCCGCAGCGAGGTGGCAATACTGAACTTTGTAATCGGTATTATGCGGAGGAGATGGACATGAACAAAGTGGAAATATGCGGTGTAAACACCGCTAAACTGCCGGTTCTGCCCAATCGAAGGATGCGTGAGCTGCTGGCCAGGATCAAGGCGGGTGATGAAGAGGCCCGTGATGAGATGGTACAAGGCAACCTTCGCCTGGTCTTAAGTGTAATCCAGAGATTCAATAATCGCGGTGAGTATGTTGATGACCTGTTTCAGGTTGGCTGCATCGGACTTATGAAAGCAATTGACAATTTTGATCTCAGCCAGAACGTGAAGTTCTCTACCTATGCTGTACCGATGATAATTGGGGAGATCAGACGCTATCTCCGGGACAACAATCCGATTCGGGTCAGCCGCTCTTTACGGGACATTGCCTATAAAGCGCTGCAGACCAGGGACACCCTGGCCAACCGTTATTCCCAGGAGCCTACCTTGGCCCAAATTGCAGAAGAGCTGCAGATTCCCAGGGAAGACATCGTGTTTGCCCTGGATGCGATTCAGGATCCCATTTCTCTGTTCGAACCTATTTACAACGACGGCGGCGATCCCATCTTTGTCCTTGACCAGATTAGCGATGAGAAAAACACCGAGCGGCATCTCATTGAGGGGGTCAGCATTAAAGAGGGCATGACCCAGCTTGGCGAACGGGAAAGGCTGATTCTGACGATGCGCTTTTACGAGGGCAGGACGCAGATGGAAGTTGCAGAGGAGATCGGTATCTCCCAGGCCCAGGTATCACGCTTGGAAAAAGCGGCATTGAAACACTTACGCAAATACATGGCTACATCTTAAAGGGGGAAAGTGCGTGTCTGGCGATTCTATCAGGACCCGCCTAACTTGGGGTCTGGCATTTTTGTGTACTGCTGTTATTCTTGGCATTATCCTGAATTGCGCGGCCAACAGCCTTAACAGTGACAAAGCCTATGCGGAAAACCTGATTAGGCTCCATGTAGTAGCCAACAGCAATCTGCCGCAGGACCAAGACCTCAAGCTTGCGGTGCGCGATGAGGTTTTGAAAGAAGCGGAAAGAATTCTGTCGGCAGCCGACAGCAAGCAGGGAGCTTATGCCCTGTTAGAGACCTATCAGGAGCGGCTCAGGGAAAGGGCTCAGGCAGTTGTGGCCTCCGCAGGATTTGACTATCCTGTCGAGGTGAAAATGGGCCAGTTTGTTTTTCCCTATCGCGAGTACGGAACCATGGCTCTGCCTGAAGGATGGTATGATGCGGTGCGTATTGAAATCGGCGCTGCACAAGGCGACAACTGGTGGTGCGTGCTGTTTCCCCCCCTGTGCCTGGCGGAATTAGAGGGTGACCAGCACAACCTGGTTTCGGTCAATG
>JAAYSR010000158.1 GCA_012518325.1 Bacillota bacterium | reverse complement strand
GATGCCAGAGAAGGGCTCATAGGCTCCATGGGCACATTGGGCACATAGCCGAGGGGCGTTAGTTTGCTCAGCCACTCAGGGAGCTGGAGCAGGCCCCCGAAATAGATGACAAAGAACGTGGCGCCCAGATAGAGCCAGATCAAACTGGCGAGCTTAGGTGCAAAGCCCACCAAGAGGGCAGCCAAGCCAAGCATAATCCACATGCTGGGAACATAGGCCAGGCCGGCCTTCAGTGTGGAAGCCAGACTGAGGGGATCATCCAGCACAGCTGAAGATGCAAACCACAAGCCAAGGACAGATACAATTTGACCAACGACTGCAAAGATCAGGCTGATGATCAGATAGCTCCCCATCAGCCTTCGGCGGGGAACCGCCCGGGCCAGCAAATGTTCGGTGCGGTTAGCCTGTTCTTCTGACTTTAGCCTGAGCATGATCAGCAATACTGGAATCAGGCCGATCATGGCCATTACAGCCAAAAGCGTTGCTGTGAACTGGTCTGTCAGGGAGAAACCTTCCAGCATGGGCAGGAGGAGCTCAAATATTTCGCTTGTCTGGAAGAAGGCGTCAATTTCCCCAAAGATTGATCCGTAGGATACCCCCAGGACAAACATGCCGGCGGTCCAGCCGATGACGGTCGTTCTCTGGAGGCGAAACGCCAGCCCCAAGGGGCTTTGCAGGAAGGGGGAAGCGGAGCTCGCACCTGGCCTGGCGGCGATAAAACCTGCTTCTAAGTCCCGCATAGAGTTTAGACGGAAGGCAATTAGAATCACAATGGCAGAAGCCCCCGCCATCAGGAAAATGGGCCACCAGGTGTTCTGTACATAGACCTTGGTGCGGAGGATCAGTCCCAAAGGGGAGATCAGGGAGAGTGCTTCACTGCCCAGATCACCCACCGCCCGCAACAGGTAGCTGATGCCCAGAAAGGCAAAGGAAAATCCCATGCCGCCCCGTGCAGTCTCTGTGAGCTGGGCAATGAGAATTGTCAGCGCCGCAAAGAAAATGCCCGTTATACCAAGGGTGAAGCCGTAGAGGAGTGAACCTGCCAGATCCATCCCTTCCAGCCCCAAAAGTCCCAGGCTGAGGCCTGTGACGCAGGCTAAGATGAGGTTGACAATGACCAGAACCAGAAAGGCAGCCCCGGCATTGGCCAGCTTGCCTACTGGCAGCGAGCGGATCACCTCAATGCGCCCTGCTTCTTCGTCGCTGCGGGTATGACGGATGCCTAGGAGAATGTTCATGATCGCGACTGCGACTGCGGAGAAAAGAAGCATCTGATGTGCCATCACCGCGCCAATATGGTAGTCGTCCAGGCCGTAGCCTGGTCCAAGCATTGCTGTCATCGCGGGGTTTTTCAGTGTTTCTGCCAGGATGTCCCGTTCGGGGCCCGGGGGATAGAGTTCCGGGAAGCTGATGGCCACTGCCAGTGTAATACCGACCAAGGAGATGATCCAGACCGGAACCCGGACTCTGTCCCGGCGCCAGATCAAGCCCATTAACGCTCGCATGTTCTTAAATTGGATCACTGCCTGCCACCTCCCTCGTCGCGGTAATGGTGGATGAACAAATCCTCCAGGGTGGGGGGAGTGCTTTCCAGGCTTAAGATCCTGTACTTGCTGATCTCTTGAATCACCTGCCCAATCCTGTCTGAATCGACATGGAAGACAACGCCCCGGTCCAAAACATTGAGATCATGGATGCCTGTCAGCTGATCAAGGTTTGGAATCGGCTCAGCAGTCTCCACCTGGACCCGGGTGCGGGTGAGGTGGCGCAGTTCCTGCAACGTTCCGCTTTCAATAACACGTCCCTGCCGAATAATGCTTACTTTATCGCACAGTTTCTCAACTTCAGAAAGGATATGGCTGGAGAGAAGAACGCTCTTGCCGGCAGCCTTGACTTCCCGGATGCACTCCTGGAATACCTGCTCCATCAGGGGATCCAGACCGGATGTGGGTTCGTCCAGGATATATAAGTCGGCGTCAGAGGCAAAGGCGGCAATGAGAGCTACTTTTTGGCGGTTGCCCTTGGAGTAGGTGCCGCACTTCTTAGTTGGATCCAGGTCGAAGCGCCGGATCAGTTCTTCTCTGCGGTTCTTGCCATTGGCTCCCCGGAGCTTGACGAACAAGTCGATTACTTCACCTCCGGTAAGATTGGACCACAGGTTTACCTCGCCGGGCACATAGGCGATCCGCTTGTGGATCTCCACCGCGTCCCGCCAGGCATCCAGGCCGAAAATTTCCGCTGTGCCTGAGGTAGCCTGCAAAATGCCGAGCAGGATGCGAATTGTGGTGGTCTTCCCTGCGCCGTTAGGGCCGATAAAGCCATAAACCTCTCCTTGGCCTACTTCAAGGTCAATACCGTTAAGGGCAGTGAAGCTTCCGAACTTCTTAGTTACCTGATTTACCCGTAGAATTGTCATTTTCGACCTCCCCTTGATTCTTGTAAAGTAAAGTCCGCAACACCTGCAGGAGCTGGTAAAATTCATCCCAATAAGGCTTCATGTCCAGAGTGGACAGATCCTTGTCCTGCAGTCTAGCGAGCAGTTCGCTCTGGTAGCCTTCCATGGCCCAGGCTGTCAGCTTGATGGCGTATTCTGCAGCAATATCTGTCCGGAAAAGAGAAGTGTCCAGATTCTCAAACATTTTTGCCATTGCCTGCTGGTACATGGCGTCCAGGCGCTGCCAGAGCCCTTCGGTTTCCCGCCTTAGATAGAGAGAACCCAAGAACTCAAAGGCTTCTTTATCCTTGAGGTAGCTCTCCAGCTTGATTTGGGCCGCTTTCCAATAGCGGGTGAGAAAGTCCGGTTCACTAAAGTCAAGGCGTGCCAAGTACTCGGTTTCAACGTAATCCAGGACATATTCGACCAGGTAGTCAAAGAGTGCCTGTTTGTTCTTGAAGTAGTAGAAAAGTGTGCCCTTGGCTATGCCTGCTTCTTTGACGATGTTATTCGTAGAAGCCCTTTCATAGCCCTGCCTGGCGAATTCATTGAGGGCAGCCTTCAGAATGCGCTCCTGCCTGTCAGGCTCTAGCTTGGCAAAAGACTCGGAAATCATGTTCACCTCCCTTTGACCAATGTGGTCAACATCAGTATAACACTACTGACCAGTATGGTCAATAGTGCCGGTTCAGGAGATTTGGCAGGGTAATTCCAATAAGAACCTAATATCATAAGTAAAGCTATTTCATGGCGCGCAAAAAAGGGCGCCCTCGCGGCCGCCCCGGCTGAGTGTCTTTAGGTGAAGTCAGTGCACATAGCGGGGCACTGTGTTGAGCCAGCTCTTCACCTTGCCCAGCTTGATGAAGCTGTCATAGACTTCCATTTCGGCCAGGAGCAGCTCCTTGAATACTTTGCGGATGGCATCGTTATAGCTGGACTGTTTGAAAGCGTGGGCATGCTTGGCGCCGGCGCCTTGCATGAAGCTGTTGAGCGTGCGGTAAATGGTGTCATCGTCGAAGAAACGAATGTCCTGGAGGGGCAGGGTGAACTTCCCCGGCCGTTTTGGGAAGGGAATGAAGTAAGTCTTGAGCTGCTTTTCCAGCATTCCAATCTGCTTGTTCAGGCGGTTCAGCCCGAGTTCGAGGGCTAGCTTAAAATCAAGATCGTGGACAATGGATACGAAGATATCGGTAAGATACATTGTGTCATACCGGTAGGTAAGGTGGTCATGCAGCGCCGCTGCCTCGATCAGCGTTAGCTGCTCTGCACTTTCCCTCAGTGTTGCTTTAACCATGGGAGGCTTGCCCAGCCACCCCTTGGCCCGCAGGTAGCGAAGAAGCGCATCTGTTTCGGAAATAGTCCGTTTCGTCATCTCCATGATGATTTTGCGTACGCCGTCATTGGTCACGCAGGAGTAGAAAGCGTCAAGCAAGTTTTCGATATGCTCCTGAAAGTACAGGAAGAGGTCCATGGCGATGTACTCATCGGTGACGGCATCTGACTTGGTCTGCACCTGCACCGCTGCGCGGTTGCGGTCCGGTGAGGGAATAGAGTAGGTGTTCAGTTCTTTTTCCAGGATCTTAATGTTGCGTTCGATAGGCTTTCTTAGCAGTTTGCAGACTGCATCCAGATCTGTGTCGTGGATGAAACCTTCATAGATCAGCATTTTTTCCATGATCTGATACTTGGAGTTCAGAATATCCCAGAGATTATGGGCTTCACGGATATTGACAACCGGTTGATCTTTAGTACCCAGCATGGCGAACCCCCAATTTGAAATCCAGTACCCTTAGTGTTTACCATTTCTGGCAGGGTATGTAAGTCAAAACCGAAAGCGAGGTGACTAACTTGGATGTGCTCAGAGAATACTGGCTGTTCCTGCTGCCCTTGATTATTGCCCAGTTTGCCCTGATGATTACAGCCCTGGTCCACATTTTCAAGCACCCAACCTACAGGTTCGGATCAAGGGCAATGTGGATCGCCATTGTAGTTCTGTTTCAGATGATCGGGCCTATAGTCTATTTTGTCTTTGGCAGAGGTGAGGACGATTGAACATTTTAGAGATCAGCGATCTCCACATGAGCTTCGGCAGCAACCAGGTGCTCAGGGGGCTGAACATGGCAGTCCCTGAACATGCCATCTATGGTTTTGTCGGCCGCAACGGGGCTGGCAAAACCACAACCATGAAAATTGTACTGGGGCTGTTAAAGGCGCAGAGCGGATCGGTTACTGTCTGCGGCGAGAAGGTCAGCTACGGTTCGGCCAGGACCAACCGACATATCGGTTATCTGCCGGATGTGCCGGAGTTTTACGGCTATATGCGTCCTAGGGAGTATCTCAAGCTCTGCGGTGAAATCACAGGACTGCCGGCAGCCGAGATCAAAAGCAGGAGTGCAGAGCTCTTGGAGCTGGTGGGACTGGCTGGGGTTAACAGAAGGATCAGCGGGTTTTCCCGGGGCATGAAGCAGAGGCTGGGGATTGCCCAGGCGCTGTTAAACAAGCCCCGCCTCCTGATTTGCGATGAGCCGACCTCGGCCCTTGATCCCATTGGCCGCAGGCAGGTCCTGGAAATTCTCTCGGCAATCAGGGGACAGACCACAGTTGTGTTTTCCACCCATATCCTCTCTGATGTGGAGAGAATCTGCGATCACATTGCCGTTTTGGAACAGGGCCGGCTGGCCTTGGCGGGAACGTTGTCGGAGATTCAGAAGCAGCATCGGCGGAACAGCTTTCGGATCAGATTCGCCGCCGAAGAAGAAGGTCGGGCCTTCTCACAGCTGGCAGAGCTGGACAGGCCAGGCATTGAGCTTGAACTTGAAGGAAGGGAACTGCAGATTGTAAGCGGGGACGACTCCATTGGCGGCCAAGAGCTGATTGACCTTTTGTCGGCACAGCAGATTGCCCCGGAAAAGTTTGAAGCTATGGAGCCTACCTTAGAGGACCTCTTTACGGAGGTGGTCAAGTGAATCACTTTTTTGTGTTCCTCAAAAAAGAACTCCTGGAGTATGCCCGTACCTATAAACTGCTGATTCTGCTTACGGTCTTTATCATCTTTGGCATCACCAACCCCCTCATCGCCAAGCTGACGCCTGATCTGCTGGCCAATTTTATGCCGGAAGGCATGACTGTAACGATTCCAGAGCCCACCGCCCTGGACTCCTGGGCACAATTTTTCAAGAATACGCAGCAAATGGGTCTAATTGTCCTGCTCCTTGTCTTCAGCGGTGTGCTTGCCAATGAGATTTCCAAAGGCACGCTGATCAACCTCTTGACCAAAGGACTGTCCCGGCAGGCGGTGATTGCGGCTAAATACGGGGCGATGCTCCTGGTTTGGAGTGTGAGTGTTGGAATATCCGCTTTGCTAACCTGTATTTATACCGTCTACCTGTTTCCGGGGGATCCGGTCAGTCATCTCATTTTTGCCGTTTTCTGCATGTGGCTGTTCGGCGCCTTCCTTCTCGCAGTGCTGCTGGCAGCATCAGCCCTGGCTAAGGGCAATTATGGGGGGCTGCTGCTTACAGGCTGCATCGTAGTTGTGCTGTTCAGCCTGAACATTATTCCGGGCGCTGCAAAGTACAACCCGATCGCACTGGCCGCCCGGAACATGGAGTTGGCTGCCGGTGCCGCTGAACCGCCGGCCCTCTATCCGGCTGCGGGGATTACCGTCCTTGCTGTACTGGCCTTGCTTGGGCTGGCCCTTGCAGTTTTCCGCAAGAAGGAGTTATAAAAAAAGACAGAAGAACCCGGTCCGAGAAAGTGTTGGACCGGGTTTCCTGCATCAAACGTTATTTTTTCTCCAGCTTAATTCTCTCGAAAGTTCCAGGCCTAATATCTACAGGACCGAACTTGATCTGCAGAATCTCGTTGAAAAGCCCTACGCTGGCCTCAAGCTGGTAATTGCCCGGCGGCAGGCTTTGCAGCTCAAAGCTGAGCTTGCCGTCTTTCAGAGATGTCTGCCAGACGACTTGTTTGTCCCGCAGCAGACTTACGTTGATCGATGTCAGTCTGCCAACGCCCGCGGGAAGCTTTATCTCCGCCGAAATTCCGCCGTAGGTGTCTTTATAGGATCTTACATAGTGCAAAGCGTGCTCTGGGGTAAAGGTATAACTCTGGTGGG
>JAAYSR010000157.1 GCA_012518325.1 Bacillota bacterium | reverse complement strand
GGCACCCCGCAGGGGTGCCTTTTCGCACAGCGATTACTATCTGTCAATCCAGATGAAGTTCCAGGCCGAACCTACCGAACCGCTGACCAGGTCAGGCTTAGCATTCATGAGGTGGTCACGTACAGCAACCATGTTCTCGGATGTTACCGTGTAGAACAGAGGAACCTGCTCAGCTACGATATCCTGGAACTGATAGTAGTACTCACGGCGTACTTCTGGATCCATTGCCCTTTGGGCAGCACGCCAGATTTCGTCGATCTCAGCTTCCCAATCGGTGTATGGGCTTTCCTGGAGCGGATGCCACATGTGGAGGTTTCCGCTGGACAGCCAGGTATTGGAACCGCCGTTGGGATCGAAAGTTCCGGTTAGACCGATGAGAATTGCATCCCACTCAAACGTACTTGTCAGTTTCTCAACTACAACGTTAAAGTCGATGAGTTGGAAGTTCACTTTGATTCCAAGTGCAGCCATGTCTTCCTGGAAGAGCTCACCGCTGATCTGGCGGACAGGTACACCTGGGTTGGTGATCAGGTCAAACTCAATCGGGTTGCCCTGCGGGTCGCGGCGGACGCCGTCAGCACCGAGCGTATAGCCGGCAGCCTCGAGCTTCCGATGAGCTTCGTCAAGGTCGTATGGATATGTCTTAATATCTTCTTTCAAGAAGAAGCTGTTTCTCATGTTGATTGGGCTATGCTGGATGTAACCTTTGCCGTTCATGGCCATATCCAGGATAGTCTCCTTGTCAACTGCGTGGGCAAGTGCCTGACGGAATCTCACATCGCTGAACCAGGAGAGCTTGGGTTCAGGTACGGTGGAAGGATTCTGGTTCAGGACGATAAAGGTGGTACCTGGGTTAGGACCAGCTTCAATAATGGACCAGCGGCTCATTGGCTCTCTGTCTACATACTCTGGGTATTGGTTGGCAGGGATGCCAATGTAGTCAAACTCGCCGTTGAAGAAGGCAAGTGTCGACGTATCGGTGCTGGCATAGTAGCGGAAGATGACTCTGTTCAGATAAGGCAGGCGGTTGCCGGCTTCATCGAACTCATAGTAATTGTCATTGCGCACTAGAACAAGTTCTTGGTCAATGCGGTAGGAAGCGATCTTCCAGGCACCGGTACCGATAATGTCCTCTACAGGTGTCTCCAGCCCCCACATCTCATGGTAGCGCCCTTCTCTGAAGGCCTCACCGAGGAGATGCTCTGGAACAATTGGAGTTCCAATGCTGAACATAATGGGTGCATGAGGACGAGGCAATGTAAACTTAACGGTGTAATCGTCGATCTTCTCATACTGCATGGGCTGGCCGTCGATAAGGAGGCCGCTCATGGAGTTGGAACCGACATTCACATCGTAGACTACGTCAAAGGTAAAGATGACGTCGTCAGCAGTAAACTCTTCACCGTCATGCCACTGTACGCCGCGGCGCAGATAGAAGGTAACTTCTGTACCATCTTCACTGATTTCGTAGTCACGGGCCAGTTTCGGCATAACCAGGCCGGTGTCACGATGCAGTGTGACCAAGCCTTCAAAGATACGGTCAGTTACATCAGTACTGGATGTCTCTGCTGCCCGATGCGGGTTGAATGTCTTCGGACCGGAAGCACCGGCTGCAACCGTCATAGTTCCGCCGTACTTGCCGATAGTGCCGCCCAGATCATCTACAATGTTGAGGATACGCGGATCTTTCAGTTCCACTGCACTGGCTAGGCCCGCACTTACGATCAGTGCCACGAGCAAGGTCAATACAAAAATCTTTCTCTTCATATTTTGTTATTCCCCCTTTTGATTATTGTCTGCAAATCACAACTCTCCCTCGATTAGCAATACCACCACCTTTGCAATGCGAACTTGTGAATATTCCTCACGTTTGCGAACTGAAATCGCAACAATCTATTCATGATAGTTCGACCTACGGGCCATTTGTCCTGCTAAAAAGTGGTGTAATTTTCAGATTAACATCACATTAAGTCTGAGCTTTAGGATCAAAGGCGTCTCTTATTCCGTCTCCAAAGAAGCTGTACGACAAAACAGTGATGAAGATTACCAAACCTGGAACCAGCAGCCATGGATATCGTGTCAAAGAGGTCAGGTTCAGCGCCTCAGACAGCATATTGCCCCAGCTGGCATCGGGATGCTGAATGCCAACCCCAATCAAGCTTAGGCCTGCTTCCGAGAGAATAAAGCCGGGAATGCTCAAAGTAGCGTTGACAATAATGTAGCTCATGGTATTAGGCAGAATGTGCCTAATGATCACCCGCGGCTGCGAACAGCCCACAGCTTCTGCTGCGGTAACGAAATCCTGCTGCCTGATGGAGAGCACCATCCCCCGAATTACCCTTGCTAATCCAGCCCAACCGATAAAGGCCAGAATAAAAGTGATCATTATAAAGCGCTCCGTCGATCCAAGGCTGGGCGGCAGCACCGCACTGAGGGCCAAGAGCAGGTAGAAACTGGGGATAGAAATGATCACCTCCGCAATCCTCATCATCAGGTTGTCAACCCAGCCGCCGAAGTAACCGGAGATTCCTCCGTAGACAAGGCCAATTGACATACTGACCGTCAAGCCGATGATCCCGATAAACAGTGAACGCCTGCCGCCATAGGCCAATCGGGAGAAAATGTCGCGCCCGTAGCGATCAGCACCGAGGAGGTAGATTTTTGCCGGAGCATCTACACCGAACAGCCGCAAATCAGTCTCGAACCAAAGAATCTTGTACTTGTCTCCCCGTACGAAGAAACGAATCGGGTAGATCTCAGACTTATCCTCTTCCCAGATGTTTCTCAGTGTATCAACACGTGTGTGCCCATAGATAAAAGGCCTGGTCAACTTCCCTTCCGGGCTGATGATGTGGACTTTTGTAGGAGAGTGATTCGTCCGTCTGCGATCTGTATTCAGTTCACTGTACGGAGCAAAGAAGCCGGCAAAGATTGCAAAAAGATGAAGAGCAATCAAAACCCACATCCCGATCATGGCCAATTTATGACGCTTCAGCTTACGCCACGCCAGTCTCAGCGGAGAGCGGATCGCACCCCCGTCACCGTAGACAATCTCTTCGTTGTGTCTTTCTGGTTCTGTCATTGTTCTAGCCATTACCTCAATCCTCCTATTCGTACCTGATCCGCGGGTCACTGACTGCCAGCAGGATGTCTGCCACCAGGTTGCCTAAAATCAGCATCACAGAACCGATAATCAGGTTGCCCATAACCAAGTAATAGTCCTTGCCTTGCACTGCATTCAGCATTAAACTGCCAATGCCCGGCCAGTTCATGACAATCTCCGTCAGCGCTGCGCCGCTGAGAAGCGAACCAAGCTGATAGCCGAAGATCGTGATCAAAGGATTGATGGCATTGCGCACCGCATGCTTGTAAATCACCACTCGCTTGGACAGACCCTTGGCACGGGCGGTGGTTACGAAGTCCTGACGCAGAACGTCGAGGAGGTTGGAACGCATGTAACGCATTAAACCAGCCACAGAACCTGTAGTCAATACTAGAGTAGGCAAGAACATGTGCCTTGCTAGATCCGCAACTTTTTCCCAAAAAGTGAAATCGACAAAGTCCAGACTGGTCATGCCCCCTACTGGGAATCCCCAGCCTCGGCTCACGGTAAAATAGAGGAGCAGCAGACCAAAGAACCATGTGGGAATAGCCACGCCAATAAATGCCACAAATGTCAGCAGCTTGTCGCTCCAGGAATACTGGTTGACAGCAGAATGAATCCCAATGGGTATGGCAATAATCCAAGCAAAGACTGTAGAGACACTGGTCAGCAGCAGGCTGTTGAAAATGCGTTGTCCGATAACCCAGGTTACCGGAGCATGCCAGAGAAATGAATGGCCCATATCTCCCTTAAACAACTGCTGAACCCATCTGATATATTGCATATGAGGAGGCTGATCAAGCCAAAAACGAGCTCTCATGGCATTTAAGACCTCT
>JAAYSR010000156.1 GCA_012518325.1 Bacillota bacterium | reverse complement strand
CGGGTCTGCTCGTTCCAGGCAAACTCCCGGTGGGGATATTTCTGCCGCACCGCTTCCAGAATCGGAGCCCCATGGGCGTAGCGAAGGCTGATCGTGCCGCTCACCAGCTGCTCCTTCTCTTCTGTCTGGACCTGCACCGCTGCCGGCTGAGTCTGGGGAGCTGCCGCGGGTTTGGGACGCCTGCTGCCTTCCTGGTCATAGTCCTTGATTACCCGTTCAGCTACTTCCAGATCACTTGTCACCCCATAGAGGATGACAAGATCCAGTTCGGGATCCACATAGGTGCGGACGCCGGGGACCATCAGGGAAACCAGCCTCTGCGCATCCTGCACCGCCACGTACCTTACTGTGACGAACTTGACATCTTCGCTGCCAAACTCGGTTTTCAGGCGGGCCTCACTGGCAACTACCAAGGTGTTGCCCACCAGCTGGTAGCGGTAGCCCGTGGTGCGGGTGACTAAATCCAAAGCTTCCTCCACCGTCAGATCGTTGAGCACAAAGCTGACATCGCCTGAAACAGAAGGATCAACCAGCACATTGTACCCGCCGAGCTGACCTAAGATTTGAAACACGTCCACCAAGGGCGCCTGCTGAAACTCCATATTCACCACCTGATTGGCAAAGACCGGAGCTGCAGCCAGGAGCACAGCCAAACAAACTGTCAGTACCAGCTTCCAACGTACACTCATCTTGTCAACCCCCTATAGCCAATTTTAGTTCTACACCATCTACATCCAGCGAAACAGTGTTCGCAGAAATGTCTGTAACTAATGCTTCACCCAGGCGTTCGCCCACCCGGATCCAGCTCCGCACTCCGCCACTGGTCACCAGGGCCCGGGTGTCCCCTTCAGCCTGGACAATGCCCAGGACACGGACTCCGTTCTCGAAGAACGCTCCGATCAGGGCAAAGGGCCTGCCGAAGGCTTCCGCCCGCAAGTGTGCCGGTTCAACCTGGGACACTTCCGGCAGGGACAAAGATGTGGTCGGCGCCTGTTCCAAAACGAACACCCTCAGGGCTGCGCCTACCTCTGCGGCAAAGCGTTCTTTACCTAGATAGCCCAGGTTCAGCCTTGTAATCTGAAGGGAAGGCAGCACTTCCTGGAGATGGACCAGGTAGGAAAAGAGCTGTTCGCCTCCATCCAGGCTGAGGACCAGGGAAATCACTCCGGCGTCGGAATCTGGAAGGGTCCGGACCGGCGTATGGTCCAAAACTGCAACCTTCACATCATACCTGCCGCCGATGGATTCAATCGCCGCCAGCACCTCCCCCAGGTCATACTGGGAGGGGATCTGTCTGGAATAAAGCTCGAGGGTGGCTTCGGACTCCTGCAGCTTGGCCTGGAGGCCGGATCTTTCCTCCACCAGCCTGGTCAGGGCCTCTTCCCTCTTGGCCGCCTGTTCCAGTTCGAACTCCAGGCGCTCTATTCGGCCTTGGGTGGGACGGTAAACAGCCAGAAAAATGATGAGGGCCGCCAAGTAGAAACCGATTACCAGGAAAGTTTTCCACGTGAGCTTGTCCTTAACGGAGCTGAGCTGCAACACGTGCACCAACCCCCTCTATCCTGATTTCAAAGACAAAGAAACCGGTCCGTCCCGCAGGTTCGCTGGAAACTAAAGTCACTTCCTCATGACTTTCGCTGAGGATGTTTATGTAGTTGGTCAAAGCCAGCCGATCCCTGGTGTAACCCGCGAGATGTATGCTGTCACTGTCCCACCGGGCGGTTTCGATCCAAAGGTCCGGGAGGGAATGACTGACTACCAAAGGAAGCGCGCGCAGCGACTCCGGAATATCCACGATCAGCTGCTGGTAGCTGCTCCCCCGGGCTTCCAGGGCGCTGACATGTTCCCTGAGAGTGGTCACCTGCTGCACCTGGTTCTGCAGGAGGTATTCCCTCACCAGGGCATCGTCGTAGGCCACCTGCAGACGATTGGCTGTTGTCCAGTCCAGCCAGGTGAAGACAAGCACCGTGCCTAGGATTACTGCGCCCAGGAGGCCCACCAGAAACTCCCAGCGCACCTGGGACTGCCTTAAGGGTCGTTCCTCTTTGGGCAAGAGATTGATCTTCATCAGCTAACCCCCCTTAAGCCCAGGGCCAGGGCAGAGCCGTAACAGCTGAAGCGTCCCGGCGGCAGAACCTCAAAGGTCAAGCTGAGCCTCTCCATTGTCCTGAGGGCCCGTACCGGCAGGCCAACTTCTCTGTGGAGCATTTCGCTCAAGCCCCTGATATCCGCCAAATCGCCGAGGACAATCAGCTCATCCAGCATTGCACTGAAACTGCTGGCCCGCTCCTGGGCCCTGATAAAGTCCAGGGTCTGCAGGACAGATCCGATAAACTGCTGCACCGCAGCCCGCAGCACACGCTTGTTGCCTGAACCTTCCAGAAGCAGGTAGTCCAGATCCTGGCTCTGGCAAAGCTGCACTGCCTCTTCCGGCGAACAGTCAAAGGCATCTTCCACGCCCCGCCTGAAGTGGGAGGCCCCCAGGGGCACCACCCGGTGGACTTTAAAGACTCCGCTGGAAGCCACAAACATAGTGGTCTGCTCCTCGCTGATTTCCATGAAAACCCTGCGCCCGTCTTCTGCCAAAAGATCCTTCCAGCCGAAGGCAGGAACATCAATCGCTTCTAACGTCAGGCCGGCGGACCTCACTGCCTGCAGATAAGGGAGTGCGTTCTGCCGCGGGCAGGCCACCAGCACTACTTCCACCTCACTGTCGGTCTTGGAGCTGATAAAGTAGTCATAGAACACATCCTCCAAGGAGAGCACCGAAAAGCCGGCAAGTTCCGGCACTTCAAACTCCAACGCCTTGTCCAGCTCCCGCTCGGGCATGCTGGGAAAGGTGTGCTTTTTCACCGTCACCCAGGAACTCCTCAGTCCTAACACTGCAGAAGTTGCCTTAAACTCGTACTTTTCCAATAAATCCTGCAGCGCCTTGGCGAGACTGTTTTCATTGGCCACCCTGCCGTCCTTGATCGTTCCCGGCGGCAGCTGCATCACGCCCAGGGCTGAAACGGCAACGCTGCGGCCTTTGCGGGTCACTTCCGCAGCCTTGATTACTGCGGAGTCAACATCGATCCCTAACACCCTCTTGGCCATTTTGACCACCCCCTAAATTGCCGAAACCATTTGCATCATCGGTAAGTAAACTGACATGAGAATGAAAAGTACTACAACGCCAAGGACCAGCATCATCGCAGGCTCCAGGAGCTTGGTAAAGCTCGTCACCGCAAAGTTGACCTCCCGGTCGTAAAAGTCCGCCAGCTGCACCAGGACCGTCTCCAGGCTCCCCGTCTCCTCCCCTACCTGCACCATCTG
>JAAYSR010000155.1 GCA_012518325.1 Bacillota bacterium | reverse complement strand
GGCTGGTTTGCACCACCCACCAGCTCTCTTGTTCCGTGCAGCACTTAGTAGGCTTCCTCATCGCTTCTTGGATTAAAAACCATTATAGTCTATTGTCCAGGAGAGATCAAGTCATTTTTCTGCCAAGTAGATTTGATCTTCCAAGGCGGCAAACTGCTGCTTTGCATTCTCCAGGTGCCGCTGCCTCCATTCTTCCAGGCCCTGCTTAAACTCGGTTCCCAGAAAAATCCTGCTCATCTCCAGGCCCATCTCCGGCCCAATCAGCCAGCCGCCCATACAGAGCAGGTTGGAATCATTAATGGCACGGCACAGTCTCGCGGCATAGACGCTTTCAACACAGGCGGCCCGAACGCCCTTGAATTTATTGGCAACCTGGGCCATGCCCATTCCTGTCCCGCAGATCAAGATCCCTCTGTCCGCTTTGCCCGTCTGAATGAGTTTGGCCGCTTCCGGAGCGACCTCAAAAAAAGGGACCGGAGAGTCGGGGTCAGTTGTGCCGATCTCGAGAAAATCGTATTCCTGTTCCTTTAGGTATTCTTTCACAGCTTCCTTCAGCTTAAAACCTGACTTGTCAGAGCCAATCACTATTTTCACTTCTGCTTACCTCCAGTTCTTTGGCTGTTCTTGGCCGCAATTGCCTCCTGGGCTTTGGCTGCAATGTTTTCAGCTGTGAGCCCAAAGATTTCCTTCAGTTCTCCCAGTCTGCCCACTTCGCCGAAGACATCCTGAATGCCCACACTTCTCAGGGGCACAGGGAAGTTCTCTGCAACCGCCTCTGCAACAGCACTGCGGAGTCCGCCGATGATATTGTGGTTTTCCGCAGTGACAATGCAGCCGGTCTTAACCACTGATTTTAGGATTGTCTCACTGTCCAGCGGCTTGAGCGTATGCACATTGATTACCTCCGCCTCTATGCCCTGACCCTTGAGGACAGCACGGGCCTTGAGAGCCTCTTCCACCATGATTCCGGAAGCTGCAATAGTAACATCGCTGCCTGCCTGCAAAATGTCGGCCCTCGAAAGGTTGAATTCATAGTCTTCAGCCAGGATCCGGGGGCGTTTTTTGCGAAACAGCCTCAGGTAGACGGGTCCATTGTGCTCGATGATCTGCGGCATTGCTTTCTTGAGCTGAATGCCATCTACCGGTTCAAAGACTGTCATGGAGGGTATGGCCCGCATAATGCCCAGATCTTCCACACTCATATGCGTTCCGCCGTTCAGTTCGGCCGAGATCCCCGGATCCGAGCCCACTATCTTGACGTTCTGACTGGCATAGGCAATGGATACCGCAATCTGATCGCAGATCCGCCTGGTTGCAAAGGGACAGAAAGAGGTAATAAAGGGAATGAATCCATACGAAGCAAGGCCTGCCGCGATGGATGCCATATTCTGCTCCGCAACGCCGACGTCAAAAGCCCTGTCCGGGTATTTTTCCCTCAAGAGAAGCGTTCCGTTTGCTTTAGCTAGATCCGCATCGATCACCACTATCCGTTCGTCCTGTTCCATCATCCGATCCAGTTCCGCTGCAAAAATCCCTCGCATTTCCATCCCGACACCCCCTAGCTGAGTTCCTCTAGCGCGATCTGCACCTGTTCCTGAGTTATGGGCATATTATGATTGTTCACCCCCGCCTCTTCAATAAAAGAGACGCCCTTGCCCTTCACAGTGTCCAGGATAATCATGGAAGGCCGGCCTTGGTTGTCCGCCTTCGCCTTTTGGACAGCTTCAAGGATGGCAAGGTGGTCATGGCCGTCTATTCTCTGGACAAACCAGCCAAAGCTTGTCCATTTCGCTGCTAAATCCCCCAAGCTGTTGATTTCTGCTGTAGGCCCGTCAATCTGCAGTCTGTTATAATCCGTAAAGGCAATCAGGTTGTCCAGCTTCCGATGGCTGGCATACATGGCCGCTTCCCAGATTTGCCCCTCCTGGGATTCCCCGTCTCCAATAACGGCATAGATCGTTGCATTGTCTTTTTTGATTTTCGACCCAATGGCAATTCCCACAGCGCAGGAAAAGCCCTGCCCAAGGGCACCCGTCGTCATATCCACCCCGGGGGTGCGCAGCATATCGCAATGGCTGGGGAGGTTCGTCCCGGCCCTGTTCAGCGTAGACAGCTCTTCTTTAGGGAAAAAGCCCTTGTCTGCCAAGATTGAGTATAAAGCAGGCCCGGCATGCCCCTTGGACAACACTAAGCGATCCCGGCCCTCCATGTGCGGGTTTTTCGGATCCACATTCATAACCGCGTAATACAGCACTGTCAGGACATCTACTACTGACAGGCAGCCGCCTAAATGGCCCACACCCAAATCTCCGATGCATTGAACCGTCAGCCTGCGGATTTCGCTGCTCTTTGCCTCAAAAAACGCTCTGTCTTTAATCACCTAAAATCACTCCCTGTTCAAATCAGCCTTTGACAGCCCCGCTGGTCAAACCGGCGATGATCTGGTTCTGGAAAAGCACATACGCCGTTATGCTGGGCAGAATGCTGATGATGATGGCAGCATACATAGACACGTAGTCGGTGGCAAACTGGTTGGTAAAATAGCGGATCCCCAGCTGGACAGTTCTTACCGCCTGGGATGAAGTGAGGAGATTGGCGTAGACAAACTCATTCCAACAGGTAAGAAACTGAAACGTCCCCGCGGTCACAACCCCCGCCCGGGAAAGGGGAAAAATCAAGGTGAAAAACCTTTTGTAGAAACAGGCTCCGTCTATCACCGCAGCTTCTTCCAGCTCTTCCGGGACTGAGGCCATAAAGCCCATGATAATGAAAGTGGAGATCGGTATGCCAATGGCAGTGTACACCAGGGTCAGCCCGCCCATGGTGTTGTAAAGGCCGAGGCTGTTAACCAGCACAAAGTAGGGTATCATCAGTGCGTTCAGGGGAATAAGTATGCCGGATGAAAACATTACTTTCAGAAACTGATTGCCCCTGAACCTGAACCGCGACAGCGCGTAAGCCCCCATGGAGGCGATCAGGACATTGAGGAAAGTGGCTGCCGTGGAAATAATGACTGAGTTCAGCATCAGCCTGGCGATACCGGAAACCGCAAGGGCCTTTTTATAATTCTGAAACTGCCATACTGCCGGCAATGAGAACGGATTGGCCATCAGTTCGCCGTTGGTTTTCAGCGAGGCGACAGCCAGCCAAATCACAGGAAAGACTGCGTAAACAAACAGAAATATTAAAAACGCCCATTTCAACAGGCCAAACAGCAAAGATCCTGCGGAACGTCTTCTCCCTTTCATCCTGCATCCCCCCTGCTCAAAAGGTTTCCCGGCCCAGCGTGTTCCGGATTGTCAAGATAACTGCGGTTCCAATTGCTATGAGCACCACTGCTGCGGCGCTTGATGTGCCGTAGGAGTAGTTCTGCATCTCTTTGTAAAGGTAGAGCACCATGACGGATGTCCTGTTGGCCGGACCGCCGTTGGTAAGAATATACACCTCTGCAAACTGCCTCAGCCCGTCGATCATAGCCAAGAGGATACAGGTGACTATGGATGTCCTGGCCAGGGGAAGGGTGATGTTCAGGCTTTGACGGATTCTGCCCGCGCCGTCGATTTCCGCCGCTTCATAATAGTCTTGCGGTATGCCCTGGATATCGGCGAGGACAATGATCATATAGTAGCCAATATAAAAGAGCCAATAAATCAGCACCGAGGGAAAGGCTGTTTTCAACGTGCCCAGCCAGTTGGTCTGCAAATGCCCTAAGCCAACCACCCGCAGCAGCCCGTTGAGCAAGCCGTACTGTGCGTTATAGACAGCCGACCAGAGGGTGGCCAAGGCGATGGCCGAGATCACTTTGGGGAAAAAGTAAACTGTCCTAAATATTTTCCAGCCCCGCGGTTTATAGGAAAGCATTAACGCCGCCAACACTGCCAAGGGCACCTGCACAAAACCGGCGCAAAGGGCCCAGATCAGGTTGTTGGTAATGGATCTGATGAAGACTTTATCATCAAATATGCGGAGATAGTTCTGGAAACCGACAAAGACGGGAGTGTCCAAGCCGGACCATTCCACAAAGCTTACTACGACCAGGTAGATGATGGGGAAAATGAAAAACAAGGTGAAGAGCACCAAAACCGGTGTGAGGAAGACTGCAATGCCCACCCTGTCTTCTCGCTTCACATCCATGGCCTGCCTCCTCTTCCAGATTGATTGGAACCCCTCCCCCGAGACGGGGGAAGGGTTTATCCGTACTATCTCTTGGCGTTCAGCTGCTCTACAAACTCTTCCGGCGTCAGTTCGCCCAGTACAAGCCCGGAGAGGGCCATGGGGAACTCGTTGTATACTCTGGCCGGGCTCATGTACTCGAAATGGCCGACAATGTAAGGCGCCTGGTTGACCTGCTCGATCATCTCAGCCTGCAGTCTTTCCATTTCGAACTCGGATTCGCCGCTCTTGACATAGAACAAAGCTCCCGATGCTGCGCTCAGTTCTGCTACCCGGTCTGGATCTGTGAGATACTTCAGGAACTTGATGGCTGCCGCGGCCTTCGCTTCATCATCGGTTGCGCCTGCTGCCAACAGTGCCTGGGGGTTGCCGATGTATCCGCCCTTGCTGCCCGCGCCGCCTTCATAGACTGGGCAGGGGGCAATGGCTACATGATCATACATGTTGTTTTGCCCTTCCCTTTGCAGCCTGCCGATGTACCAGGGGCCGTTCATAAAGATAGCGGTTCTTTCTGCCAGGAAGTGGCCGCCGGAAACAGCCGCCCCGGCTCCCACGGCGTCGATTGTGGTATAGTCATACATCCTCTTCAGAACTCGCGCTGCCTCCACAAAGGCCGGGTGATTCGGATCTTCATAAACATCCGGACCGCCGATGGCCACAACAATCTGGGAATACCAGAGCATTGAAGTCCAGGCGTTTTCCCCTGTCATCTGCGAGAAGGGAGTAATGCCGGCGGCCTTGAGATCCTCGGCACACTGCCACAGTTCTTCAAAGGTCGCGGGGAAATGATCCCAGCCCGCTGCTTTTAAGAGCCTTTTGTTGTACATGACGGGTGTGGGGCCCATTTCATAGGGAATAGCTACAACCCTTCCGTTTACGGTGGTATTGTTCAATGCCCCCTCGACGAAGTTGTCTTCCCATCCGTCCTTAAAGGCGTCGGTGAGATCCAGGAGCCTTCCGCTTTCCAGATAAAGCGGGATATCGGCATCGATGGTGAAGATATCCGGTACACGGCCCACTGAGATTGCGGTTCTCAACTTGTCCCGATAAGCCTGGTAGTCAGAGTTCTCCTCGATGATAACCTCGATTTCACCTGCATGTTCCCTGTTAAATTCGTCAACGAACTTCTTGATCGTCTCTGCCTTAGAGTCTACGCCCACCCAAATACAGGGCCAGGTAAGGGTTACCTTTTGCGCTGCAACAGTACCGAAGAACGACGACACAAAGAGAGTGCACAGCAACAGTACAAGCGTCCTTTTGAAAACCTTCATGTTACTTCCCCCTCATAATAGATTTGTCCATCATCCAGGCGGTGTGCCCAAAATGTTAAACATCACCATCGCCTCTTCAATCACTCAAACTCCCGCTAACACCTCCTATACATGCCCCTCTCCTAACTGAAGTCTATTTCCGCCAGGCACCGAGACCTTTAATATCTGCGAAAATTTCTTGATACGGTGAATGCTTGCGGAAAAACACCGCGGGCTTGCCAATGGGGGCCTCAATTTCCACCAAGCCTTGCTGAAACTGCCGCTCATCCCAGAGATACACCCACTCGTCTTCTGGAAGGTACAGCTTCTGCACTGCCTGGCCTTCCTTATAGACAGGTGCAACAAGCAAATCCCTGCCGAACAGGTATTGGTACTTAAGATCATAGGTTTCTTTATCCTCTTCATAGTGCAGGAACAGGGGGCGCATCAGGGGAATCCCCCTTTCGGCATTTTCCTGCAGCAGATCTCTGATATACGCTTTGAGTTTGGCATGAATTAAGGTAGCCCAGGTAAAATGGGAAATCGTCTCTTCATCGGAATCAAATTGCCAATTGTCCCCGGGCCGGTTTCCCTCGTGGGTTCTCATAATCGGCGTAAAGATAGCAAAGTCGGTCCAGCGCTGGAAAAGCTCCTTCGTTCGTTTCATGCCGTAGAGGGTGGTATATCCCCCGATATCGCTGGTATGTATGCCGTAGCCGGACATGCCCAGAGACAGCGCGGCCGGTATAACCGAGGCCAAACCATCGTCCAGGCTCCAGTCTACGTTTTGATCCCCTGCCCAGATCGCGGTGGAATACTTCTGGGACCCGGTGAACCCGGAACGCATAAAGAACACAGTCTCTCCGAGCTTGCCCGCTTTGACCAACGCGTCATAATTAACCTTCGCCCACAGCGCCGGCCACTTATTGTGCATTTTAACTGCGTCCTCTCCGTTAAAGAGCACAGCATCCGCGGGCAGGTACTCGCCAAAGTCAGCCATCCAGCCGGCAATACCCATCTCGATCAGATTAGCAATGATCAGCTCGCTGAACCAGTCGGAAGCGTTAGGGTTGGTCAGATCCACGATGCCGCCCTGAAACTCCCCAAAATCCACTAGATAATCCTCTCCGTCCCGGTTCTTGACCAGATAGCCCTTGGCCTTGGCCTCTGCAAACTGAGAACCTTCCACTGCGAGGTAGGGGTTTACATAGGCAGTAAACCGCACGCCCTCCTCTTTCCACTCCCTGATTTGCCTGTCGAGATCAGGATAGAGCTCCCTGTTCCAGACCCAGTTCCACATCAGGCGCTTGCCAAAGGAGGTAAACCTGTGGCCTACCCAGTCCTGGGCCCAGATCACATTGACTTTGGCCCCTGACTGCCTCATTTTCTCCAGCTTGGCCCGGCAGACTTCAGTGCCTCCCTGAATGCCGAGCCAAGCCCCTTCGTAGGCCCACTCAGGCAAGACGGGCTGCCTGCCCAAAAGTCCAGTCAGTTTAGAGACAACGTCTGCAAGAGTGGGGGCGGTTTCCAAAGTCAGATCGAACTCTGTGCCCCAGATATGCAGTTCATGAAAGTCCGGATTCTCAAAGTTCAGTTCCTGATACTCAGAATTGGCTGAATGGCAGTAATACTTGCGGGAACTGACAAATGTGGGCTGGGGAAAGTAGGTGGTCCAGTAGTCGCCGCCCCCGCCGTCGTTGCAGTCCGCTAAAAAGGTCGTCAGCGTCTTTTTGTTCCTGCCCACACCCTGCTCTGTTACAAAGATGGGGAACTTCTTGCCTTTGAGGTTAAAGTAGGAGTACTGCTCCCCTCCGCCGTAGACATGCTCATCTGGAGAGGAGTGTAACCGCAGCCAGCATCTGTTGAACTCTTCGCTCCCCTGGGTGAAAATGCGATACCTTCCCTCTGCCTGGCAGACTTCCATTTCCAAGGCAATGTTCTTGTTAATATGGAACAGAAGGATGGTGTAGCCGCTGTCCTGCTTTTTGATCTCAAAGTTCTGCAAAGGGATGCGGCTAATAATCTCATCCCTGATGCTGAAGTTGCCAAAGCGCATTTCAATCCTTTCCCTGCCCTGCCCAAGGTAGGCGCAGGGATCATCGTAGCTGTGGCTGATTAGGAGCTTTCCGTCAATCTGAAGTGCAAAGCCGTCTTCCTTGAGAATCAAATCCATTTGCTACCCTCCGCTGGACTACTCTATTACTTCATAACCCATGATCTTGGCGAAAATCTTGAACGCCCTCACCTTTTCCGAATAGATCACGGCAAAATGATGGGCAACGCCGTGGGACAGTATTGTGTCAAATACTTGTTCAACGCCCTGTTCAAAGACAACTTTCGCATAGGTCCCCATCAGCTCTTTGTCCATGGGTACAGCAGTTCCCCTTTGTACAAAAAGGCGCGTTCTGCCTCTGGCGGAATCGATCCGCACAAGGTTGACGGACCCTGGCTTAAGCACAAAGCCCGCTGTCACACCTCGGCCTCCGGCAAAATAGGTGTCAAGGCTGCGGGTGCACTGACCGTCCCACAAGTTTTGCGGGGCGACGCCGCAATGCCAAAGCAGGGCATAATTTTCTGCCGCATTGACCTGGGAGAAGTCTGCCAGGAAAGGGGTCTGCCTTTCGCCGACGGCATCGCAGATCAGCATGGACATGGCGCCTTGAATATCCCCCTCACAGCCGATGATATAGCCTTGGGACTGGAGGATGGACATGGAGGCGCAGGGAGATATGCCGTACCTATTGGCAAACTCCGGCCAGCAGCGTACGGCCAATGCGGTCAGCCTGTGCCTTTCCATAAAGTGCCTCAGCTTGACACAAAGGGCGGCAACTCTTTCTTTCTGCTCTTCAGTAAGTTCCGAGCAGTCAAACTCCTCTGTCAGCCTTGCCAGATACG
>JAAYSR010000019.1 GCA_012518325.1 Bacillota bacterium | reverse complement strand
TTTAAACAGAGAGCCGGAGTTGTAGGCGCAGAGGTCGGCCATGTCGCCGGTGGCCAAACGGCTCTTGACCAGGTTGTCACCCTCAATTCCGCCAGGGCGCAGGTCAAAAACGGTCTTGATGTTCAGTACTTCCTCAATTTGCTTAAACAGTGCTTCCCAGCCGTCCAGGGACTGGTCGCGGTCGATCATGAAGGACAGGGTAACCTGTTTATCCAGCCGTCTGGCTGACCAGTCAATCTCTTCCGCCGAGACCAGGCCTGCTGACAGCAGCAAGCTAAGAACAACTAATACAGAGAGAATCTTCCTCATACAAGCATCCTCCTTTTTTAATGTACTTTCATTGTATTGCTGTTTATTTTACATCTCAACGGAATATCCAATTTACACTGTAGTAAATTCCAGTACTTCCCCTTAACATTTGAGGAAATTTTTCCCTTAACCGACACAATAACCGTTATTGCCTAACTATTTCGCCTTTTTCTCCTTCTGTTCCGTCGCATACTGAGACGGCGTCATCCCTTCGCTGCTGCGAAACACCTTGCCGAAGTAGGACGAGCTTTCATAGCCTACCAGGAAGGCTACATCGCTCAGCTTAATGTCGGGGTTCTGCTCGATCAGACGCTTGGCATTGCCGATACGGCACTTGGTCAGGTATTCATTAAACGTGGTTTCTCCATGGGTGCGAAACAGCCGGCTTAGGTAGGTCTGTGAAATGCCAAAGACGGAGCAGACATTGTCAATGGTCAGGTTCTCAGGGTAGTTTTCCTCTATGAACCGGACGATCTGTTCATAGACATCCTGCGAGGAGCGCCTCTTGCTCTTCGCTTCTACATAGGGTTCAAAAACAATGTCCCAAACACCGTTCATCAGGTCTTCCGCTGATTCTGCAGAGGCATACAGCCTGTTAATCTCCCCAAAGACTTCCATATGGTTGACAGTATCATGCTGCAGAAGCTCCAGGGAACGCTGAACGATGCTGGTAACCGCCAGCTCGGCCCAGCGCTGGGGCATTTCCTGCTCGTCCCACTGGACAGCCCAGTTGAGCAAGGTGTCTTTTACCTGGCTGTCATCACCGCTGGCAATGGCAAAGTCAAGCTTGAGCAGCTCCGACTTGGAAAAGTTGCGGTAACCCTTGCGATCATAGGGCGGCACGAAGTACACTCTTGTCTTACCCATGAGCAGCTTTTCATCAAGGTAGCGCACCATCTCCTCCACGCACTTCCGCAGATGTTTCGGCTGGCAGTAGCTTTTCTGGATCACCATGGTGTAGGCAGCCTGGCTGGGCTCCGTCCCGGTGGCAGCCAGGATGTCGTCGACACTCAAGGGTCCTTGTTCGGCGAGGATAATGAACTCTGCCTGATCGCGCCCCTGCAGAACCCAAAGCAGCTCCGGATCACCTTCAAGCGGGCCGCCGGACTGGAAAGGTTCATGCTGCCCCAGACTGAGGGGTGATAGATTGCCAAAGCGAACCAGCCCGGCAAAAAAGTTTAGATCGCCAAGGACTGCCGCTTCGTTCTCGCCAAGTCTGCCGGAGGCAATTAAGCTGTTCAGCGCCGCTTTCCTTGCCGTCCGGCGCCTTCTGACGAGTTTTTTCTCCACCGCCTGGAGCACCTTCCTGGACTGATCGATGCTTAGCGGCTTGAGCAAATAGTCTTCGGCCGCCACTTCCAGTGCGCTTTTGGCGTATTCAAACTCCGCATAGCCGCTCACGATAATGATATGCAGATCAGGATAAAGGCCGCGAGCTTCCTGCGCCAGAGCGATGCCGTCCATAATCGGCATCTTGACATCAGTGATCAGCACATCAACCGGCCTCTCATTTAGAACAGCCAGCGCATCCTGCCCGTTTTCACATTCCGCCGCTATCTCAAAGGACGGAGAAAACGAGGTAACCAAGTTCCTCAAATACCTAATGGAGGCTGCTTCGTCATCAACCAGCAATACACTGAACAAATCGCTCTCACTCCTGCCTTTACTCTCTTACCCGGCCAGACTGATCCGGACCACCGCTCCGTCTTCATTGAACAGGGAAAAGTCCATCTTTCCGCTGCTGAAATAGTAGAGCCTGGCCAGGGTGTTGATCAGGCCTACGCCGCTTCCCTGTTTTTCGTCTTTCTGTGCTTCATTTGCGGAAATGCGCCGGGCATATGCTGAAACATCGTCCAGCACTCTTTCGTTGAAACCGTCGCCGTTATCCCTGATCTCCAGCACTAGACAGCCAGAGTCCAGACAGCCGCTGATGGATATTTTCATCACCCGGCTGTTGTTCCGGTAGCCGTGGAGGATTGCATTTTCCACCAGGGGCTGCAGCGTCAGGCGAGGCAGCTCAGTTGACAACGCTTCCTGGGCCACCTCAATTCTGTACTCCAGCTTGTGCTCATAGCGCAGCTTCATTAACTCCAGATAATTGGCAACATGTTCTAACTCCTGCTCAAGGGTGACCGTTTTCTCGTGCATGTTTGTACTGTAACGGAGCATCTCGGAAAACCTGTCGGTGAGGCGCGCAATGTCGAAAGCCCCGTATTCCAGGCTCTTGGAGTTAATCACGTTAAGGGTGTTATAGATAAAGTGCGGATTGATCTGAGCCTGCAATGCATTCATCCTGGCCTCCAAGTGAAGCTCCCGGAAGCGCATTTCATCCCTGATGGAACTGTTCAACCGCTCGATCAGGGCGTGGAAGGCCCTCTGAAGCCTGTATATCTCATCACCTTCCCGCAGGCCGACCTGGTGCGAGAGGGACAGATCCTCCAATTGGACATCGCTGATCTCATCCTCCAGCTGCCGGATGGATCTTGTCAGGCGCCGTGAAACCACGTTGATAACGATCAAGATCACAACCTGCAAGATCAGTGCGGTCAGGCCGATGCGGTACATAAAGCGCATCAGCGAAGCCTGCCAGGCCGCAGTATCCTGCGACAGGTACAGAGTGAGCTGGCTTTTGTCGCTGGCAAAGGAGAGTTCATACAAAGATGGATTGCCGCCTTCCTCCGATGCAAGAAAATCCCTGCCTCTGGCTGCCGCTCCTTCTTCGCTTTCAAAAAGCAGTTCCCCGCCGTTGATAAAGGCGCTCACACTGACGTCTTCCAGGCCTTGGGGGGAGAAAATCGCCCGGAGGTCTTCTTCCAGGCCTTGCACTTCGAGGTAGCCAATAGGCTGACCCATCCAGATAATCGACCTGACGGCGCTGAAGACGTTGACCTCCCTCCCTGTCGTCCAAGGATCGGCATGGGGGGTTATCAGCACCCGCTGAAACGGCCTTTGATCAACTTTTTCAAGCCAGGGAATTGAGTTAACAATGCCTGCAATATCATGGGAAAGGGGGTTGACGGTATCCCGATTGTCGAACCTGCTCGTGTAGAACATCCCGCCGCGATTAAAGGCATTTACCCTGTGATAGTTCTTGTTCAGGGCATCACGGTAAAGCACATTGCCCATTGTATTGCTGGCATTCAGCCACTGGGGGTCATGGGGGGCGTAGTAGGGATTGGAATGCAGCGCCATGGCATCCATGAACTCTGTGTTGGAGATTAGGTTTTCCAATGTGTAATCCATTACCTGCACATAGTCATCAAACTGGGAGATCATCCGTTCACCCAGGCTGGTCAAGCCTTCTTTGGCGCTGCTGTAGAAAGAGGCCTTCTCATGGGCATAAAAGAAAAGGCTGTAGGCCAGCGTAGAAAGCATAGTAATGATTGAAAAAATAAGTCCAAGTTTGACGTGGAGTTTCAAGAACATCCCTCCGGTGCAGAATCAGTCGGGTCACCAATATTATAACATGGAATAATGCCCGTAAAAAATGGGAGGGTCTGCCAACCCTCCCATTGACCTGCGCTGATCTCAAAAAACCTGCCGCAGAATAATTGTCTGATCGCGCCGCGGTCCTACCGAAACAATCTGAATGGGGCAGCCCACCTGCTTTTCGAGGAACTTCAGGTATTCCTGGGCCCGCTGAGGCAAGTCGGCAAAGCTCTTCGCCCCAGTGATGTCTTCCTGCCAGCCCGGCAGCGTCTCATAAATCGGCTTGCACTCTTTGAGCATCTCCAGATCGGCAGGTAAATGCTCCAGCCGCCTACCGCGGTATTCATAGGCAACACAGACCTGAACGTTCTCCAGGGCATCCAGCACATCGAGGAGAGTGAGGCTTAGGCCTGTGAGGCCGTTGACCCGGACCGAGTAACGGACAAGTACAGCGTCAAACCAGCCGCAGCGCCGCGGCCGCCCGGTGGTTGTGCCAAACTCCCTGCCCCGTTCCCGAATCAGATCGCCAGTGGCATCCTGGAGTTCAGACACGAAGGGACCCTCGCCTACCCTCGTGGTGTAGGCCTTAACCACGCCGATGACCTGATCAATCTGATTAGGCCCGATGCCGACGCCGGGCGCCGCGCCTCCGGCAGTAGGGTTCGAAGAGGTAACAAAGGGATAGGTGCCGTGGTCCACATCAAGGAGCGTTCCCTGGGCGCCTTCCAAGAGTATGTCTTCCCCGCGCTGCCGCGCCTGGTCGATCAAAAGAGAGGTGTCGGCCAAGAGGGGCACAATGGCCTCGCCGTAGGCCAGGTATTCTTCAACCAGTTCATCCCTGTCAAAACCTGGATGATCGTAGATCTTCTGCAACAGCTGGTTCTTCAGGGGCAGTACCTGATCGAGGGCCCGTTCCAGCGACTCCCTGCTTCTCAGGTCAAGCATACGGATTCCCATGCGCATGTACTTGTCTACGTAGGCGGGTCCAATGCCCCTGCCCGTAGTGCCGATCTTGCGCAGGCGCTGCCCTTCCTCCAAGCGGTCCAGCACCCTGTGGTAAGGCATGATCACATGGGCCTTTTCGCTGACATAGAGATCGGCAGTGGAAATCCCCTGCTGATGCAAGTAGCTGATCTCTTCGCAAAGCACCTTCGGGTCCACCACTACGCCATTTCCGATCAGGCAGGTGGTTCCTGCATAGAAGATTCCCGAAGGAACCAGATGCAGCTTGTAGGTGTTCTCCCCAACGACAACTGTATGGCCCGCATTGTTTCCGCCCTGGTAGCGGGCGACTACATCAGCCCTGGAAGCAAGCACGTCCGTAATCTTCCCCTTGCCTTCATCACCCCACTGGGTGCCAACCAACGCAACAACGGTCATCACAAATCCTCCTTGTCCGCCAGGCGGAAAAACTCCCTGGTGTTCGCCTCGGTTTGCCGTACCACATCCTCAACGGTGCAGCCGTGAATCTCCGCCAGCTTCTCTGCCACCAGAGGCAAATGGGCAGGTTCATTACGCTTACCGCGATGCGGATGCGGCGTCAAATAGGGGCAGTCCGTCTCCAGCAGGATGCGCTCGAGGCTGATGCCTGCCGCCACTTCCCTCAGCCGGCGGGCGTTCTTAAATGTAATCGGACCTCCAAAGGAAAAGAAGTGTCCCATTTTCTCGTAAATCTTCGCAGTCTCCAGACTCCCTGAGTAGCAGTGGAGAAGGCAGGGAACGCCCGGATACTCGCTGATAATATCCAGTGTGTCCTGGGCCGCCTCCCGGGAATGAACCACCAGAGGCAGGTTCAGCTCCTGGGCTAGAGCCAGCTGCCTGCGGAAGACCTCCCGCTGGCTGTCCCTGGGCGAGTTGTCATAATGGTAGTCCAGTCCCGCTTCACCGATGGCCAGGACCTTGGGGTGTCCGGCCAGTTCTTTAATAGAGTGATGCAGGCTGTCAGTCCACAGCCTGGCATCATGGGGATGCAAACCGACAACCGCCCACAGTCCCGGGAACCTCTCGGCCAGCTCCAGCCCACGGCGGGACGACTCCAGGTCGTAGCCCACATTAATGACTGTGTGCACCCCGGCACTTTTGGCCCGCGCTACAACCTCTTCCAAGTCTGCTGCAAAGGCTGAATCATTCAGATGAGCATGGCTGTCAATCATCTTATTTTACCCTGCTTCCTGCCGGTATTGCTTCCGAGACAGAGACAAGCTCCAATGTTCCGTCAGGGGAGGTAGCTGCCAGGAGCATGCCTTCCGAAAGCTCGCCCCGCAGCTTGGCAGGCTTGAGATTCTGGACAACTACGATGCGCTTGCCGATCAAATCTGCCGGAGCGTAGTGCTTGGCAATGCCGGCAACAATTTGCCTTTTTTCAGAGCCGATGTCAACCTGCAGCTTCAGAAGACGATCTGCTCCCTTGACGGGCCCAGCCTCCAGAATTTCGGCAACTACCAGCTCGCACTTCATGAAATCGTCAATGCTGATCAGAACTCCTTCAGGCTTTGTCTCCTCCTGCTTCTGCTCCTTAGGCTCTTCAGCAGGTTCTTCTTCCTTCTCCGCTTCTATGCGGGGGAAGATGGGATCTCCCTTGGCCGTCTGGGTGCCGGCGGGCAAGAGGCCCCAGACAGCGTCAGCCAGGCTCTTGCTGTTTAGGCCGGCCAAGCCGAGCTGCTGCCACATTTTTTCCCCGGTTTCAGGCAGGAACGGCTTGATCAAAAGGGCCACTATCCGCAGAGTTTCCACCAGATTATACATGACCGAGCTCAGTTCGCTCTTGTCTTCAAGTTTCGCCAGGTTCCAGGGGGCACGCTCATCAACGTACTTGTTCGCCCGGCCCACTAACTGCCAGATCCTGATCAGGGCATCGTTGAGCTTGAACTGCTTCAAGCAGTCGTCAACCTCTTTGCCCAGTCTGTTGGCATGATCGATGAGGGCTTGATCCACATCGCCGGGGCTGGCTGCAGGTTCAGGCACCACACCGTCAAAGTAGCGGTTCAGCATGGACAGTGTGCGATTGAGCAAGTTCCCCAGATCGTTGGCCAGATCGGCATTGGTCCTCTCGATCAGTGCCTTCCGGGAAAAGTTGCCGTCCTGGCCGAAGGAAATTTCTCTCATCAGGAAGTAACGGATGGCGTCTACCCCAAACTCATCGATGAGCACCAGAGGATCGACGACATTGCCTTTAGACTTAGACATCTTGTCGCTGTCAAAGAGGAGCCAACCGTGGCCAAAGACCGTTTTCGGCAGGGGCAGTTCCAATGCCATGAGCATAATCGGCCAGATAATGGTATGGAAGCGCATAATCTCTTTGCCCACCAGGTGCAGATCGGCAGGCCACCAGTCCTCCATCAGACCGTCGGTGTCCGGATACCCAAGTGCGGTCAGATAGTTGGTCAGGGCATCAAACCAGACGTAAACCACGTGCTTCGAGTCAAAAGGAACGGGAATGCCCCAGTCGAAGGTGGTTCTGGAGACACAAAGATCCTCCAGCCCGCCCTTGATAAAGTTCACCATCTCATTGCGCCGCGACTCCGGCTGAATAAACTCAGGGTGCTCTTCGATATGCTTCAGCAGGCGTTCGGCATACTTGCTCAGCCTGAAGAAGTAGCTTTCTTCCTTGACCAGCTCTACCGGTCGCTTGCAGTCTGGGCAGTGACCTTCTTCCAGTCGGCTTTCCACCCAGAATGTCTCGCAGGGAGTACAGTACCAGCCCTCATAGGCGCTCTTGTAAATATCTCCCTGATCGTAGATTTTCTGAAATACCGCCTGTACCGCCCTGTGATGTCTGTCATCAGTGGTGCGCACAAAATCGTCATACCTGATGTTCATCTTCTCCCAGAGGTGCTTAAACGACGCCACAATCTCATCAACGTAGGCCTGTGGCGTAACACCCTTGGCCAGTGCGGCCCTTTGGATCTTCTGGCCGTGTTCATCGGACCCGGTGACAAAATAGACGTCCCTGCCGGCAAAGCGATGCCAGCGGGCCAATGAATCGGCTACAGTAGTTGTATAGGCGTGACCAATATGCAAACGGTCACTGGGATAGTAAATCGGTGTTGTAACATAGAAACGTTCCCTCACAAGTATCCTCCTCTACCCTGAAAATAAAAAATGCTCTGCATCCACTCGGGACGAGAGCACAACTCACGCGGTACCACCCAAATTCGCTGCCGGAGGGCACAAACATGCCTACTGCCTGACAGCCTCATTCTGGTACGATAACGGGACCTACCGGTGAGCCTACTGCTACTTCAACCCACAGCTCCCGGACCATCTTCCACTGAAAACTCCCGTCAGTTCACAGCTACCCTGACTCTCTGGGGGGAATCCCTTCAGTATACTCTTCCGATCATCGCTCCTTATTCTGCTATTGAAATCTTAGCCTTTATCCCAACCTTTGTCAAGAGTACGCCTGTCACCGCAAAGCATACTAATATTGTCGCAACTGTCAGTGGAAGAAAGGCGGAGTGAGATGAAAAAGAAAACCGCTCTGCAGTTTGCCATTCTCTGCTTAGTTCCCTTCGTCATGGTCTTGGGCAACTCCATGCTGATTCCAGTTTTCCCGCAGATGAAGCAAGCGATGAGGCTCACCCAGTTTCAGGTGGGTCTTATTGTCACCTTCTTCTCTGTTCCGGCTGGAATTCTGATTCCCTTCGCCGGATTTCTCTCCGACCGCTGCGGACGGAAGGTGATTATGGTGCCTGCCCTTTTCGTCTATGGCTTGGGAGGACTGATCTGCGGTTTTTCAGCTGTACTGCTGGACGACCCCTACAACTTTCTCTTACTGGGGCGAGTGGTGCAGGGTGCCGGAGCCGGCGGAACTTACCAGCTGGCCATGGCGCTGACGGGGGATACGTTCCAAAGCAGTGAGCGTACCAAGGCCCTCGGTCTTTTGGAGGCATCAAACGGCCTCGGCAAAGTCTTGAGCCCGGTACTGGGCTCCCTGATCGCACTGATCTCCTGGTATGCCCCCTTTTTTGCCTACGGCCTGCTGGCCTTTCCTATCGCTCTGGGTTCCTGGTTTTTTGTCCCGGAAAAACATAAAAAACAGACCAGCGAGAGCCTGAAAGAATACTGGAGAAAACTGAAAGAGGTCTTTCAGGACAAGGGCGGGCTGCTCCTTGCCAGCTATCTGGTGGGCATGGTCGCGCTGTTTCTGCTCTTTGGCGTCCTCAGCTACGTCTCAGATGTTCTGGAATCCACCTACGGGATCTACGGCTTGAAAAAAGGGTTCGTCCTGGCTGTCCCTGTCTTCTCTATGGCGTTAACCTCCTATTTAAGCGGCCTGTTTCTCAGTAACAGGCAATACCTCTGGAAGCCGGTGATCATCGGCGGCCTGCTTGTTGCCGCCCTAACCCTGGGCCTGCTTCCCCTGTTCGACAACCTAATTCCCTACATGGCAGTGCTGTTCTTTACCGGAATCAGCATCGGCATTCTCCTCCCGCCCATCAACTCCCTCATTACCGGGGCTGCGGGCACCGACCGGCGCGGAATTGTCACCTGCCTGTACGGAACGGTGCGCTTTTTCGGTGTGGCCATCGGCCCTCCCACCTTCGGCCTAGCCATTGAACTGGGCGAGTGGGCCATGTTTCTAGGCTGCGCGGCGCTGGCTGCCGTTACTGCAATAATTGCCCTGGTGTCCATCACCCCTCCCCATTCAAGTGAATAAACTAGGCTAGACCACATTTCCTAGGAGGGACGTATCATGAACATTGCCACCAGCAACGGAGCCTGGCAGTCGGTTGTCGCACTGCCCGAGACAAGGCGCCTGGCAAAACCGCGCTCAAACGGCATTACCATGGTAATTGACAAAGGATTGGGCTTGAGGGAGACCCAGGACCTGTTGGAAATGGCAGCCGATCACATTGATTTCCTCAAGGTTGCCTTCGGCAGTTCAGCACTTTATCCGTCGCAGCTGATGAAAAACAAGATTGCTTTGGCCAAGGAGTACAACATTGCCGTCTATCCAGGGGGCACTCTTTTTGAGATTGCGGTTTATCAGGGCTGCATTAAGGAATTCTTTCACAGAGCTCGAGAATTGGGCTTTACCTATGTGGAAGTTTCTGAAGGGACAATTGACCTGCCGCGCAAACAGCGCGCCCAGTATATCAGGATGGCTAAAGGGGAAGGTTTTGGCGTGCTCTCGGAAATCGGGAAGAAGGACCCCACGGTGAAAATCCAGCCGGAGCAGGCCATTGAACAAATCTTCGAAGATCTGGCCAACGGCGCAGAAAAGGTGATTATTGAGGGGCGCGATTCGGGCAGAGGCGTGGGAATTTACGATGCTGAAGGGAAAGTAAACGATGAACTGTTTCAGGCTTTAATCGAGGGAGTGAAGGACCACAGTCACCTGATCATTGAAGCTCCCCAGACAAGCCAGCACAACTATCTCCTCGTCCGCCTCGGACCCAATGTCAACTTGGGAAATGTTCAGCCCCACGACATCTTAACACTGGAATCCACCCGGGTAGGACTGCGCGGAGATACACTCAGGGAATGTCTGAAAAACGCACCGCGCTCCTACTAGAACGCTCTCCAAAATTTGTACTGTCAAAAATTGACGTCATCTTCCAAAACAAGTATAATTAAGGTCGTTGACAAGTACTATTATATGAGGAGGGTGATCATGAAATCCACTGGAATAATTCGCAAAGTAGATGATCTAGGCCGCATTGTACTGCCCATCGAACTACGCCGCACACTGGGCATTGGAGAGCGAGATCCCCTGGAGATTTATGTACAGGACGATTTAATCGTTCTGCGCAAATCGTCTCTGGTTTGCATATTCTGCGGTTCCGACGAGAACGTCGACGACTTCAAGAATAAGGGCATTTGCCAGAACTGCCGGGCTAGCCTTCAGGATTAATTCTTAAGGCCAGCTCATAAACTAGATTTTTGGGAAGGCGATATTTTTCACTGACCTGCTGCACCGCTGTTCGGCGACTCAAACCGCTGGCCAACAGGTGCTCTAACAGGCGAAGAATATCGTCTTCGTCTTTTTCTTCAGGTTCAGCAGCCTCACCGGCCGCGACAGTCAGCACGAACTCTCCCCGGGGACGCTCTTCGCTAAAGTGGGCGATCAGTTCACTGATTCTGCCCCGCCGCGTTTCTTCAAACTTCTTGGTAAGCTCCCGGGAAACACTGATCCGGCGATCCCCCAGGACAGCCAACAGATCCTCCAGCATCGCCACGAGCCTGTGGGGCGCTTCGTAGAAGATGACGGGAAAGCTCAGCCCCTTCAGCGCCTCCAGTGCCGCAATCCGCTCCTTTTTGCGCCGGGGCAGAAACCCGTAGAAGAGAAAGTGAGGACTGACAAAGCCGCTTTGCAGATAGCCCACCAAGGCTGCGTTGGCCCCCGGCAGCACCTCCAGGGGCAGACCTGCCTCGATTACCGCCCGGATCAACAGGCCGCCGGGATCCGAAATTCCCGGCATGCCGGCATCAGAAACAAGCGCGATCTTCCTGCCCTGCCGCAAAAGCTCCAGAATACGCTCTGTCTTTTCCTGTTCGTTGTGTTCATGAAGGCTTTCCAGGGGCCTGCTGATCTGAAAATGATGAAAAAGTTGACCGGTATGGCGGGTATCCTCCGCCAAAACCAGATCAACTTCCTGCAAAACTCTTAGTGTCCTTAGCGTTATGTCCTCCAAGTTCCCGATGGGGGTAGGACAGATATAGAGCATTGCTATTCACCCTTACTTTCAGCTTTGGGCTTAGCTTTTCTCCGCCTTGGGCGTCTTCTCTTCTTTGCAGCGCTTTCACCTGCGGGCTTCGCACTTTGCTCCCTTTCCTGCTTGGCACCCTCTTTTTTCTTTTTCTTTGGCTTGCGCTTCTTTTTGGCCGGTCTGTTTTTAGACTGTTCCCTGGTGTCCTCAATTGTATTTTTCTCAATCTCCGCGGTTTCTACCATCATCTGATAGTCCACTTCCTGAATGCTGTCTTCTTTCAGGAGGTCTAAGTAATAATCGCTTTCTTCCTCTACCTCATGATAGAACTCGTCTACATCCACGAGGCGGGGGGTATCTTTGCAGCAGGTGCCGAACACCTCCCTGCTGTCTTCATAGACCTCGCATTCGTACTTCAAGCAGCACATGAGCCTGCCGCACACTCCTGAAATCTTGGAGGGATTGAGGGACAGGTTCTGCTCCTTGGCCATTCTGATGGAAACAGGTTCAAACTCCCCTAAGAAGGTCGCGCAGCACAGGCTGCGGCCGCAGGAGCCGAGTCCGCCCAGGATCTTGGCCTCATCCCTAACCCCAACCTGCCTCAATTCTATTCTGGTGCGGAAAATCGCTGCTAAATCTTTGACCAGTTCGCGAAAGTCTACCCTGCCCTCCGCGGAAAAGGAAAAGATCAGTTTGCTGTCATCGAGAGTATACTCAGCTTCCAGCATTCTCATGGGCAGCTGGTGTTCCTTCACTTTTTCCACCGCGATCCCAAAGGCCTCTTCCGCCCTGCGCCTGTTTGCCTCCATCCTGGCATAGTCCTCCGCATTTGCGCTGCGCAGCACTTGCTTCAGCGGCTGAACCACTTCACTTTCAGGCACCTGCCGCGGCGGAATTACCACATGCCCAAATTCAACGCCCCGGGCGGTTTCCACAATGCACCCGTCTCCGGCTGCAATTTGCAGTTCACCGGGGCTGAAATAATATATCTTACCGGCTTTTTTGAACCGGACTCCCACAATCGTTACCATCAGGTCAACGCTCCCTTTTTCATCAATAACAGGAGATACCCTATATAAAACCGAATTCTGCCATTTCCGGCTATAGCTTTCCCCGTCTCAATAATCTGATCCATAATCTTTAACAAATCTTCATTCGCGTACAGAGAACCAATCTCTTCAAGCTCCCGCCTGTAGCCGGGATTGTACAACGGGAGTTCTGCACCGTGTTTGACAACATACAAGTCACGGTGCCACTCCAGAATTATCTGCAGTTCACTGGCTATCCTCTGGCGATCCTCAGGCCAGTTTTGGCTCAGGCCGAGTATTTCCGGATAGCTCAACCTTGGGACCCTGATCAGCTGGGCCAAGAGTGCCTGCCTCTCGTCAAGGAGTGAACCTTCCCAATAGGCCAGTGCCCTGCCTAGGGATCCCCTGGCCAGCCTGGCAATGGACCGAATTTTTTCATCATCGGCAGGCACACCTGTACGCTCCGCCAGCCACTGAACAATTTCTTCCTCCCCAATCCTGCCAAAAGGCAGGTGCTGGCACCTGGAAACAATAGTGGGCAGCAGCGCGTGAACCTGTGTAGTGGTTAAGAAAAAATAGGTTCCCTGGGGAGGCTCTTCCAACGTTTTCAACAGTACATTGCCGGCATCCGCTGTCAGGCGCTCGGCATCCAGGATAATCCAGATACTGTTGCCGGCGGGTTTTAAGGCAGCCTGACGGCAGACTTCCTTGATCTCGTCAACTTTAATAGTCGCCTCGCCGCCCAGGACATGAACTTCCGAGAGAGGGCCGCCGAGCTTAGCCAGGACCGCGGCTGCCGCCCGGGCTGCAGTTTCCTTGCCCACCCCTTCTATTCCGGAAAAAAGGTAAGCATGTCCCATCGTGTTGGCAGCTAACGCCTGCTGCAAAACAGATACTGGAACTGCTTGCCCGATAATTTCATCAAGAGTTACCATGAACTCACCTCAAATGTGCAGATCCAAAAGGAGGCCGCGAATCTCATCCAGGCGGCCGACTAGATCCAGACCGCTGCTCTGCTTATGCAAAAAATCCCGCGTCAGCTCTTCCAGCTTTTGGTCAATGCTTTCTACTAATACAAGCAGACGTCGGCGGCCATAAACGTCATATACCGTGTTTTCCTGGACATTATAGGACTGTTGCACCAAAAAACGCAAGATCGCCCGCACTCTGCGTTTATAGCGCAGTAAATTCTCCAGGACCGGACTTTGGATCAGACGCCTGGCGTACTCGTCGACCTCTTCCAATGCTGTCTCCAGGTCAATATCCTTGAGCTCCACTTTTTCAGTTTCGAGCACTTCCGAGAAAGCCCGTTCCACTTTGGGACGTCTCTGCCTCTTACTGGGAGACACCGGCCTTTCGCGTTTTGTGTCTGTCTTGGCGACTCTCAAATCTTCTCAAACCTCTCTACATCGACACTGAAGACTATGGCACCCCCAACTGAGATTTTCTCAAGTTTCACTCCCAGTCCACCCCGGGCAAAGGGAATGGTGGGCGAGGGATCTCCCTGTTCCCGCATTTTACAGGTTCGTTTGATAATACCGATTACATTTTCCACGCGCTCGTCTTCTACTCCAATGAGCAGCGTAGTGTTTCCTGTGCGCAGAAAACCGCCTGTGCTCGCCAGCTTCGTAGCTCGAAAATCTCCTTCTGCCAAAGCCTCCAGCAGCCCCTGCACATCTTGATCCTGCACAATGGTGACCAGTAATTTCATTAGAATCTCCCCTCCAGAGCCTCCAGCACCCTGGAAGCTACCTCTGCGCGAGTTCCTTTAGCCGAGATTACTTTAATGCGCCCTGGCTCAGCCTGGGCCATGGTCAAAAATCCTTGCCTTACCCTAGCATAATATTCTAAAGTTCGCTGCTCAATGCGATCGCCCTTCGTTTTCTGCAAAGACTCAGCGGGCTCTGCGTCGAAGTATATGGTAACATCCGGCAGGAGCCCTCCGGTGGCCCAATGGTTGATCTGCCTTATGCCTTCGATATCCAGACCTAAGCCGTAGCCCTGATACGCGAGGGACGAATCTGTATAGCGCTCGCAGATAACAGTTCCGCCAGCTTCCAAATGGGGGCGAACAGTCTCGTAAACGTGCTGTGCCCGATCTGCCGCATAAAGCAGGATTTCAGTCATGGCATGAAGCTCGCTGTGTTCGGGGTTGAGGAGCAGAGTTCGGATCTGGCTGCCCAGCTGTGTTCCCCCCGGTTCAAAAGTATGGCAGACATCGTGCCCCTTGCCTTCCAGATAATCTTTGAGCAGCAGGGCCTGTGTTGTTTTGCCTGTACCGTCTATGCCCTCGAGTGTAATGAATAATCCTTTATGCATAATGAAGTTCTCCTTGTTTTCTTGTTCTGCAAAAACGGCCATTATCCTCTAATACTGCAACTTTCTGCGCTGCCGTTAATCCCCTCACCGTCCAGTTAATGTCAATGCACCAGCGGAGATGCTCGATGATCTCAGGGGTAAACTGCTCCCCCGGCGCAATCACAGGCACACCGGGCGGGTAGGGAGTTAAGAAACCTCCGCTGATCCGTCCCTCAGCCTCTGCTAAAGAAACGAACTGTTTCTCTGCAAAGAACGCTTCCCGCAAGGTTAACACAGCAGGCGGCAGATGGGGCATGTCCAACTTGGGGCGCTGCAAAGGTCTTGAGCCTAAATGCCTCCTGCGCCCGGCCAGATCCTTCACCGCAGCCGTAAGCCTCTCAATGCCTGCCGGCGTATCTCCCAGGGTTACCAGCGCCAGAACGCTGTAATAGTCGCTGAGTTCCACTTGTATATTATAATCTGCACGGAGGGTTCGCTCAACTTCTATCCCCGTCAGGCCCAAGTCCCGCAAGGAAAAGACAACCTTCCCGGGATCTCCTTGCAGCGCCTGGGGGAGAAGCTCCACTCCCTCAATCTTGGCAAGTCCCCTTCGGCATTCCCAGGCAAGTTCCAGGGCCTGTCCCACCAGCCTTCGGCCTTGTTCCGCCAGGATCCTGCGCACTTCATCCAACACCGCAAAGAACACCAGAGACGGGCTTGTCGTTTGTAAAACCCTCTGGGCCTGCACCGCCTTGGCAAACCAGTACTCGTTATTGGCGTGCAGCATGGAGGTTTGGGTAAAGGATCCCAATGTCTTGTGGGTGCTCTGCACAACTGCATCTGCACCGCATTGCAGAGCCGGCTGCGGCAGCTGGTCTGAGAATATAAAATGGCCGCCGTGGGCTTCATCAACAAAGACAAGGGTGCCGTGTTTCCTGCCGCAGCTGATGACTCTGTCCAAATCGGCAACCGTCCCATAATATGTAGGATGAGTGAGTACCAGTGCCTCAACCCCGCCCCGCCTCATTTCCTGCTCCATCTGCTCAACTGTGGGCTGCAGAGGAATCTGCCAGTCCACGTCATATGCAGGCGGCAGGTAGACCGCCCTGCCTTGGGACAGCATCATGGCAGAATAGACAGCCTGATGGGAAAAGCGCGGGATCAATACCGATCCTTTTACAGGCATCAGCAGATAATGCAGTCCGCCCGTTGTACCGTTTACCAAAAAGAGGCTGTGCTTGGCTCCAAAAAGGTCTGCAGCCAGCTGTTCCGCCATTTGCAGGGCAGTCTCAAAGTCATGGCCCAAGTCCGCGTTCTCTATCTCATCAGAAGGATCGAGGGCAAAAAACCCTGAGCCCAACACTTCATCAATCCGCCTGAAGGCGCCGCTTCTAAGTTTATGTCCAGGCGTATGAAACGGTACAACTCCCTTGGAACGGTAGGCAAGCAGCGCTTCCCAAAATGGTGCAGTATTCTGCTTCAAACCCAATCACCATTCCCCAGGTGACGGTCGCGAAGAGCCAATAATTTCTTTTGCCAAAACAGGCGGAAGGCCTGCAGGTGAATTTCATAGCCCGGTTCATCAGCAGTCTGTTCCATGAGCCGCGCCTCGCAGGCGCCGCAAATCACTGCACCGCAAAACGCCAGGCAGTTATGGTCTGATTCGCCGCGGCAGATTAGGCACTCCATACCATCACCTCCATCCATCCTATTCACCTAGGAGGTTCCACGTGTCGGTCCACATCTCCTGCCGTGCGTCCCTGAGACCGGTGGCGGAGGTGCATCTACATCTGCAGGCTGAAGCAAAATCGGCTTATTGGCCGTTTCAGGGTGCTGCCTAAACCAGGTAATATAAACCTAGAGAACGGAGGGGATGATACATCATGACAACCTTTACCCTGCTCGCAGCATTTGCCACCTATGAAAGGTACGAACAGACTATCCGGATCAAGCGGAAACGGCGGCACCGGAGACCAAAACTCACTTTCCCAATGTTTCTGTAACAGCCTATTCAAGTCCATGGAGGGAGCGCAGAACAGCAACACTGCGCTTCTTGTCATTTCTGCTGCCGCCTTTCGAAAAAACATATCAAATAGACCGAAAACGACTGCAATTCGCAGCCTTAGATTGACAGATTACGATTTAGGCTGTAAAATAGCAGGAACAGACTGTGTTTACGTAGAGTTCTTTGATACGAGGTGGACAGTATGAGCAAGAAGTATAACCCCTACGATGAAATTCTAACAACTCTGGAACAGGCAGCGAAAAAACTGGGGCTGAAGGAAGATGATTACATCCAGCTCAAGTACCCCGAGCGGGAGCTGCAGGTTTCTGTTCCAGTGCGAATGGACGACGGCTCAATTAAGGTGTTTGAAGGCTACAGGGTGCAGCACTCCGGGGCGCGGGGCCCGTACAAAGGCGGCATTCGCTACCACCAGAATGTGGACATGGATGAGATCAAGGCCCTGGCAGTGATGATGAGCCTGAAATGCGCAGTAGTAGACATCCCTTACGGCGGCGGCAAGGGAGGAGTTACAGTTGATGCCACCAAACTCTCCAATGCCGAATTGGAGAGACTCACTCGCAGCTTTGCCACTCGCCTCTTCCCCATAATTGGACCCCATACTGATATTCCCGCGCCGGACGTTAATACCAATGGCGAAGTTATGGCCTGGTTCATGGACGCCTACAGCACATTGAGCGGGTATCTGACCCCCGGTGTGGTTACCGGCAAGCCTGCGCAAGTCGGCGGGTCCCTTGGCAGGCGGGACGCGACAGGCCGCGGCATTATGCTGATGACCAGAGAGATAGCCAAGCAAGTCGGCTTGGAGCTCAAAGGTGCGAGGGTTGCAGTACAGGGGGCGGGAAATGTTGGCGGCACCGCAGCAAAGTTCCTGAAGCAGGCAGGCTGCAAAGTTGTAGCCCTCAGTGACGTATCCGGCGGACTCTATTCAGACACCGGCCTGGACATTGAAGACATCGTGACCTTTTTGCGGGCTAGGCGCGGCCGCACCTTGGCAGAATACGAAGGGACCAATTTCGAAAGGATTACCAACGAGGAACTCCTCTCCACAGAAGTGGACATTCTCATTCCGGCGGCTTTGGAAAACGCCATCACAGCTGAAACCGCCCCCGGCATCCGGACCAAGATCGTTGTGGAAGCAGCCAACGGACCAACTAATTCCGACGGAGACAGAATCCTGGAAGAAAAGGGCGTAATCGTTGTCCCGGACATCCTGGCCAACGCCGGCGGAGTGATTGTATCCTACTTCGAATGGATTCAAAACCTCCAGTACCTCAAATGGGACGAAGAAGAGATTAACAAAAAGCTGGAAAATCTGATGGTCAAAGCATTTAACGACGTCTGGAACACAGCGGAAAAGGCCGGCACTTCGCTGCGGATGGGCGCCTACATGGTTGCCGTTGACAGAATTGCTACCGCCAGCAAGCTCAGGGGAATGGCCTGATGTTTCTAGTCTTGGTAACCGTGGACTCCGTTTAGCGGAGTCCATTTTTTTGTACCCATTATTTTGCTCGGGGCTCATGCAACATCGTTCAGTTGCAGTG